>NZ_JARKPW010000204.1:0-5013 GCF_029975095.1 Aminiphilus sp. | reverse complement strand
AGGAGCCCGGATCGGCGCCAACGCCACGCTGTTGCCCGGCATCGAGATCGGCGAGGACGCCCTCGTCGCGGCGGGAGCGGTGGTGGTGCGCAATGTTCCTCCCCGGATGGTGGTGGCGGGAGTGCCCGCCCGGGTGCTGCGTCCTGTTCCGGAGGAGCAGCTTCTCGAAAAGCAGGTCTTCTTCGACGGCTGATTGGCAATTGAATTGACAATCAGCCGGATAGGCGCTATGCTGTGGCGACAATGAAGACCGCCTATGTTCCCAGGAGAATGGAAGGAACCATACGAAAACTGAGCAAGGGTTTTCCCTGCATTGCTGTCACGGGGCCGAGGCAGTCGGGGAAGACCACTCTCGTGCGCCATCTTTTCCCCGAGAAGCGCTACGTTTCCCTTGAAGATCCCGACGAGCGGGATTTCGCGGAGCAGGACCCCAGGGGATTTCTGCTTCGTTTTGCCTCGGGTGCGGTGCTTGATGAAGCGCAACGTGTTCCGGCGCTCTTTTCCTACCTTCAACGGGTACTCGATGAAAGGGGAAAGATGGGGTATTTTGTCCTTACGGGGTCTCAACAGTTTCATTTGGTGGAATCCATCACACAAAGTCTTGCCGGAAGGGTCGCTCTGCTTCATCTCGCGCCGTTTTCCTTTAGCGAGATGGAAAGCGTCTCCTGCCTCGGCGATGATCTCGACGAGGTGCTTCTGAAGGGAGGATATCCTCCGGTTCATACTCGCGACGTGGATCCTGGTGCATGGTTCTCCAACTACGTGGCCACATATGTCGAGCGGGATGTGCGCGCCCTGCTCAACGTTCGCGATCTTGCGACATTTCGCCGGTTTCTCCGTCTCTGCGCGGGCAGAGTGGGACAACTGGTCAATCTCTCTTCCCTGGGGACGGAGTGCGGCATCGCGCACAATACGGTCAAGGCATGGCTTTCGATTCTCGAGGCGAGCTTCATTCTCTTTCTGGTGCCCCCTTATTTCCGGAATTTCAACAAGCGGCTTGTGCGGACCCCGAAGCTCTATTTTTACGATACGGGCCTCCTGTGCGCTCTTCTCGGTATCGAAAAAAAGGAGCATCTGGAACTGCATCCGCAGCGCGGCTCCATTTTCGAGAACGCCGTGGCTGCAGAGTTGGTCAAGGAACGTTTGCATGCGGGACGGGAGCCGAACCTCTTTTTTTGGAGGGATCGGAGCGGTTTCGAGATCGATTTTCTCACCGAGAAAGACAACGTGCTTGACGCGGTGGAAGTCAAGTCCGGCAAAACGGTGTTGTCGGAGTTTTTTCGTGGTCTCCACCGCTGGAGGGAGATTGCAGGAGCTGCTGCAGGAAAATCCTGTCTCGTCTACGGCGGAGACGAGAGCTTTGTCCGGGAAGGGCACGTCATCGTGCCCTGGAGAAAGGTGGCCTCACTCCTCCGCTGAGAGTAGGTGCGTGGGCTCGTCGCCGCCTCTTTCCCTCCCCGCGGCGAGGTCCTTGAGCGCCTGCAGCTCTTCCGGCGAGAGCGTGCCGGAGATGTAGGTGGTGTAGACGGAGTTGTTGGCCAGAAGTGGTTCCGTGGCGAGGCCCGGCACGGCCCGGCAGGCTGCGTCGAACAGGGGCGTTCCGGGAAGAGGGGAAAACTCGGCGAGTTTCACCCTGGCGCCGAGGCCCCGGGCGAAGCGGATGGAGGTCTCCACGCTCTCGCGGCTTTGTCCGGGAAGGCCGAGGAGGAGATAGGTCTCGAGCGCTCCGTCGTCGTATCCGGCGAGACGCAGGTTTTGCAGAGCTTCTTCATACTGAGAGGGCGCCACTTTTTCCGACCCCGCCAGAAGGATGGCGGGGTCGGTGCTTTCCAGGCTGAGGCGGAGTGTGGCAAATCCCGTGCGGCGAAGCACGGCGGCGCAGGTATGGTCGATCTCCCGCACGTGCAGGCCGTTGGGGGTGTGGAACGAGACGGGGGGTTTACTCTCTTCGGTCCGGGGAAAGCGCCGCGCCAGTTCCTCGCAGAGGGGGTAGAAGAAGTGCTCCTTGTCCAAAAGGAGCGCGTCGTCATAGAAGGCGATGGAGCGCACGGAGGGAAGCGCGAGCTGGGCGGCGATCTCCGCTGCGGCCTCATCCACGCTTTTTCGCCGATAGACGGGCCAGAGCTGCGAGGAGGCGCAATAGTCGCACCGGAACGGACAGCCGAAAGAGGTGAGGGCCACGCCGTATTCCGGGTTTTCGTAGAGATCCAGGGCCGGAAAAGGTGCAGTGACGGGAAAGGGCTCGCTCTGCACGACGTCCGCGCCGGAGCGGGCGGCGTGGTCGGGGCAGAGCCTGGCGTAGATTCCTCCGAGATAGAGAGGTGTTTTAGGAAAAACGTGCCGGAGGCGTTCGATGCACCAGAAGACCCCGGGATACCAGTAGGTCATGCCGGAGGTGACGAGGATCACGTCCGGTGCGGGCAAGGAGCGGAGACGTTCCAGGAAGCGTTCCTCCGGAAGGCCGAAATGAAAATAGGTGCGGGGGATGTGCCGGTAAGGGGCCGGTTTGGGTGCCGGTTGCCTGTGAGGAATTCTGCGCCCGAAGCTGCGCCTTTTTTCTCCCGCCTCGGCGATGCAGTCCAAAAGGGTCACATCGTTCCCGTTTCGCCGGAGGGTTTCCAGAAGATAGAGAAGTCCCAGCGGCTTGGCCCAGAGATCGAAATAGGCGAAATCGAAGACGGGGGGATTCACCCCGAGCACCCGGGCCCCCCGCAGAGACAGGAGCGCTCCGGAGGCGTCGCCGCATGTTGCGTTGCGTCGCCTTCCTTGCGAAGTCGTCTCAGTCTGGTTGTTCGTCGAAAGGGGAGGGGTCCTGCGTGTCTGTGTCATGAAGAACCTCCGAAGCGGCTCCGGAGCCCTCTAGGAAGCGGCGGTGAGGTTCTTCTTGAAGTTTTTCCCCGATCTCATCATGACGCCGATGAAGGCCAGGGAGTCCACGTTTTCACAGATGATGCGTGTTGTCGCCGCGATGGGCACCGCGAGGAGCGCCCCGGGAATTCCCCAGAGCCACCCCCAGAAGAGAAGGAACACGAGCACGCCCACGGGGCTCAGGTTCAGCCGGTCGCCCATGAGCTTCGGCGTGATGATGTTGCCGATGGTGACCTGAATGACGAGGAGTGCCGCCGCAACGATGAGAGGGTGCCCCAGGAAGGGATAGGATTTCACCAGGGCGACGAGAACGGGTGGGATGGAGGCAGCGATGGAACCGAGAGTGGGGATGAAGTTGAGTACGAAGGCCAGAACTCCCCAGGTGACGGCGAAATCCACCCGGAGAAATGCCAGGGCGAGCCAGACGCAGATTCCCGTGGAGAGGCTGATGAAGAAGAGCGTGCTCAGATAACGCCCGATCTGGTGAGAGACGGAATCGATGGCTTTCTGGACTTTTTCCGCCGTGTCGGGAGAAAGGGCATAGCGCAGTTTGTATTCCAGGTAGGGTGCGCCGAGGAGAATGAAGACAAGAAAGATCATGACCAGAAAGAGATTCATCAGCAGTGTGGCCGCCGATGCGGGAAGCCCGAGGAGGTAGGAGGCGATCTTCGGTCCCAGGTCGAAATTCTGCCAGAACCCGGGAGGAATGCCGAAATTTTCGCCCGCGGCGTTCACAAGCCCCATGAGGCGACTGTAATATCGAGGAAAGGCGTTGGCGAAGAGCATGATCTTGTCGTACATGAACGCAACGCTCTGGAAACAGACCCCCAGAAAGGTCACGATGATCGCTGCGATGGAAAGGGCGGGGGGAATGTGCTTCCGTTCGAGAAAGCGCACCAGGGGGCTGAAGAGATAGGAAAGAAGCCACGCCACGACCAGGGGCAGAATGACGCCCTTCGCGGCCTTGAAAACCGCCCCCAGGGCCACGAGGGCGAGGATCCCCAGAAACACCGTCGCCGCACGGCTTTTGTCCATCGCACATCCTCCCTTGTTTGTGGTATGCAGGTCCTTCCTGCAACGTTCGGCGCAGTGGTGCCGCTTGCGCTCTTTTCCGTTCTCCCGCGGTTGCCCGTGCCTCCGCTCTTCGGCATCGCCCGATCTGTTTTGTCTGGAGGCATGCCCTTCCGGGCGGCTTGCCCGTATCTTGTGCCGCCAAAACTCCTCCGAAGATCATAACACGGAGGAGCGGGAGAGAGTGCGAAACACAAAGGCCGCAACGGCCCCGCTTGGGCAGTTGCGGCCTTGCTTTGGCGCAAGAGCGTTTTCGCGTTCCTCTCGGTGCCGGTGCGTTCCGCCCTACCGGCGGTGCAGCAGCGGAGCGGCGACGAAGGAAAGTCCCTTTCGGGTCAGGGCGGCGGCGGTACGGTTCATCGCGTCGTGTTTTCCGAGGTAGTGCTTCTCCAAAAGCGGCATGTCGCCGCTCGCGAGGATCTCCTGTTTGTCCCGGAAGTAATCCAAAATGTCCGAGGGGCGCTCCATCTCCATTTCTTTCTCCGGGTCGCCCCCTTCGTGCTTGGCGGAGATGTTGGGAATGCGCTCCGCCACGTCGAGCAGGTCGTCCCGGCGGCAGTAGGGCTGCCGGACGATGTGCCGGTAGCATTCGGTGATGTGGTGTTCGATGCGGACCTTGTCCTCCAGTCCCAGAGTGCGGCGGATGTCGCCCGCCAGTTCCAGGTGGCGGGCGTCGATGGAATTGGAGAGGTTGAAACCTATCAGGGAGGTGCTGCCGTCCGGGCGGGCGAAGAGCCGGGCCATGAGCAGAGTCCAGAGCACCGAGTAGGGGTTGTCGTTCCCCATGAAGACGGAGATCTTGAACTTCACGTTCACGCCGAGCCGATAGAGGAGATAGCCGAGAAGGACCGTTCCGGGATTGATGTTGAGCACTTCCCGGACGCCGTAGGTGGTGTAGTAGTAGAGCACCTCGTCGATCCATGCCAGAGGATGCGCATTTGGCTGGCCGATGCCGCCGAAGTAGCCCGTGATGGTGTCGGGGCCGCCCAGGTGGACGTTTGAGCCGTCGGTACCCTTGGTGTCCAGGGTTTCCACCAGGCTTGCCCCGAGAATCTGCGCTGCCGCCGTGACGGC
>NZ_JARKPW010000228.1:0-19362 GCF_029975095.1 Aminiphilus sp. | reverse complement strand
GGAGTGTCTGGGCGTGATCGTAAGGGGGACAGCAGACACAGAGGAAGCGCAGCGTCTCTTCCGCCTCCACCCAATGATGTGTTCCCGGAGGAATGAGCGCCGCCGCTCCGGGGGAGACGATGTGACTTTCCTTTCCGAGGGCGAGGGTTCCCCTGCCGGAGAGGAAATAGTAGATCTCGGTGCTTCGGGTGTGCACGTGGGGAATGGTGCGTTTCCCCGCGTGCACTGTGGCCTCGGCGAGGCTGTAGGGGAGACCGGGTATCCTGTCGGGATGGAAAATTTCCACGATGTCGCTGGCGTCCTTGGTGACGTAGGAATCGGTAATGGCTTCGCTTTCGCCCGGGGCGGTTCCTTCTCTTTGAGAAGGAACGAAAAAGGCTTGTTTGAAGCTCGTTTTGTCCTCTTGCTCCGCCATGTGTTTCGGCCTCCTCTCTTCACAACAACCGATTTCTCTTGATGGCGCAGATTTCGCCGTGAGCCTCCGGGAATATCCTTGCGTACGTCCTCCGATCCGAACGTTTTCCGGGAAAATCCTTGTTGCGGTCCACATCCCTCCCAAGCAAACATCCGCACAGAAGATCGGCGCGGGATATTTCTTCGGGAGATCGCCTGGAAGAACGCGGTTGCATTCCGTCGCTGCCGGCTCGGCCTGTTCCCGTTTCGGCACACTTCGGTCGGAAAGGGCGTCGGATGTTCGTCTGAGTGCGGGTTTCCACTGCATGGCATTGATGCAGTGGAAAACACCGTTTCGGCGGTGATGTCAGCGTCTTTTTCCGAGGTGTTCCTCCCGAAGGAGCGACCTGGGGTTTTCCAGGCGTTCCCACGCGTCGGCGATCAGGCGCTGCACTGCGGTATGACCTTTTCCCACACGTGTCGCGATGTCCTCCACGATACCCGTCTTCCGGAGTCGTTCCAGGGAAGGCGGATAGTTCAGGTCGAACACCCAGGTGAGCTGTACGAGGAGAAAGTCCACAAGGCTTCGCACGTTCGCGTAGGAAGCGAGATGCGCGTTTTCCACTTCCCGGACGAGCGCATTTGAAAGCGGCCCCGTTTCGTCGATTCCCGGGAGGAGCTGTGTGATGCGCCCCTCCTGCACGTGACGGTGAACGATGTGGAAGACGTCCAGTTTGTCCGCGTCCCGGATGAGCCGTGCCAGGGGCAGGGCGCAGAGCGGGATGGTCTCCGGGAGTGCCTTCTTGTTGTGAAGGGCGACACTCTGCAGCAGGGCTTCCCGGGTCTCTCCGGAACAGGCCGCGAGGGGTGCTTCGGCGGCGATGACGTCTCTTCCTTTCTCGCCGTGGTCCAGGGAGCGCCCGTCGTAAAAGGTTCCGAAGGAGGCGTACTGAGGAAAACGCCCCACGTCATGAAGCAATCCCGCGGTTTCAGCGGCGCGGATTTCGTCGTCGTCCCATTTCAGAGCTTCCGCGAACTCCCGGGCGATGGCGCTTACCCGGAAGCTGTGGAGGCGTTTCAGTTCCAGCAGGGGCGGCAGGGCGCCTTCGTTCGCGAAGGATGTCGTGAACGTGCGAAACCAGGCCGTCAGGACCTCCGCCTCGGGAGCGGGAAGTCCCCATCTCCCGAGGGTGTTCACGCTGCGTTCCATCGATGTGCTCCTAAAGGAGGTTTCAGCATTTCGAGTAACCGCAGGCATGGCACGTAACGCATCCCTCTTCCCGGACGAGAACGGCGCCGCAGCCGGGGCACATGTCCGTCGCACTGGTGTGGACAGGCACCCCGAGTGCGCGTTCCAGGCATTTGGCAATGGCGTCGGGGAGGGAGAGGATGACCCCGTCCTCGTCCCACACGGGCTGGCTTCCGCCGATTCCCTTGAGTTGGTTCACGATTTCCGGCGCGGGGATGCCTGTGCGGAGCGCCAGCGAGATAAGGCGCCCGAGGGCTTCCGTGTGGGCCTGGGTGTCCTTGCCGCTCTTGCCGAGCGTGGCGAAGACCTCGAAGGGGCGTCCACCCGTCTCGTTTACCGTGAGGTAGAGATTGCCGTAGGAGGTGGGCATTTTGATGGTCTTCCCCGTGAGAACCTGGGGGCGGTCGAGAGGAAGCGTACCCTGATCTCCCATGGGCATGACCAGTTGATGCGTCACCGTGTCGTCCTTTTTGCCGGAGGGCGTCGTGGTGAGAACCTGGCTTGCCTTGCATCCGTCGCGGTAGACGGTGATGCCCTTGCATCCCAGTTCGTAGGCGAGAAGATAGGCTTTGCGCACGTCCTCCTTGGTCGCATCCGCCGGAAGGTTGATCGTCTTGGAGACGGCATTGTCCGTGAACTTCTGGAACGCCGCCTGCATTCGCACATGCCAGGGATAGTCTATTTCATGGGCGGTGACGAAAACCCGTCTCATTTCCGAAGGCAGAGAGTCGAGAGAGGCAAGCCCCCGACGGTGCATCTCCGCCTGGAGCACGTCGTTCACGTAGACCAGATCCTCCGTGCCGAAGGCCTTTCGGGTGTGCGTGAGGGCGAAGACAGGCTCGATGCCGGAGGAGCACTCCGCCAGGAGCGCGATGGTTCCCGTGGGGGCGATGGTTGTCACCGTGGCGTTCCGGAGCGGTTCGCCGATGCAGTTGGGATAGGGGTGCCGTTCCCGGGCGAGGTCTCTGCTCGCCTCCCGTCCGGTCGCCTGAATGAAGGCCATGACTTTCTCCGCCAGCTCCAGCGCTTCCTCGGAATCATAGGGGATCCCCAGAAGGAAAAGCATCTCCGCCCATCCCATGACGCCGAGACCGATCTTCCGGTTTCCCTTCACCATGTCCTCGGTCTCCGGAAGCGGATAGCAATTGATGTCGATCACGTCGTCAAGGAAACGCACGGCGGTGCGCACGGTCTTCTCCAGGCGGTCCCAGAGAATTTCCCCGTCCCTGACCATGTTCTTCAGGTTGACCGAGCCGAGATTGCACGCCTCGTAGGGAAGGAGGGGCTGTTCGCCGCAGGGGTTCGTCGACGTGATGCGGCCCACGTGGGGCGTCGGATTGTCCCTTTCGAGGCGGTCGAGAAAGATCACGCCGGGATCTCCCGTGGCCCAAGCCGCATGGACGATGCGGTTCCACAGTTCCATGCTCTTCACCGTGTCGGTGGTCTGCCCCGTGCGCGGGTTCACGAGGTGCCAGTCTTTGCCGTCCGCCAGGGCTTCCATGAATCTATCGGTGATGCCCACGGAGATGTTGAAATTGGTGAGAATTCCTTCCTCCGTCTTTGCCCGGATGAAGGCGAGCACGTCCGGGTGGTCGCAATCCAGGATGCCCATGTTGGCGCCGCGACGGGTTCCCCCCTGTTTCACCACGTCCGTGGCGAGGTCGAACATGCGCATGAAGGAGATCGGTCCTGAGGCGACGCCGTTCGTGGTGGACACCACATCTCCCGCTGGGCGGAGTTTCGAGAAGTTGTACCCCGTTCCGCCTCCGGACTTGTGGATGAGGGCGGCGCTCCGGAGCGTGGAGAAGATGGAGTCCATGCTGTCCTCGACGGGGAGCACGAAACAGGCCGCGAGCTGCCCCTCCGGGAGCCCCGCGTTCATCAGGGTCGGCGAGTTGGGCAGAAAATCGAGCTGCGCCATGAGGTCGGTGAAACGCTCCTCCCAGAGGGCGCGTTCAGCTTCAGGTTCCGCCGCGGCAACTGCCTTGGCGACACGGCGGAGCATCTCCTGCGGAGTTTCGCTACCCTTGAGGTAACGTTTTTTCAGGATCACCAGAGCGTTCTCGGAAAACATCATAAATGGGTACCTCCTCGGAATGGCGATACGGAAGATCCTGCAGGAATATCCTCTTTTCGGGTTTGTGCGGGACACGATACATGCTGGACGGCACGAAAGCCGCGCTTCCGGGGTGCCTGTCGCGGGTTCGAATGGCTCGCTATATGTGGGAGCGTAGAGAGTATAGCACTCTATATGTGGAAGCGTTTGAGCCGTAAGTCCTGTTCTCCGGAGACAACCTCCTCCTTTCGGCCCTCTTCGGGAAGGGTGAGAAGACCATGGATGAGGAAAGGAAGCGAAAGTGAGGATGGAGGAGGAGAAGCGGATATACTGGTTGCACCGCGCTCCGATGCCGCAGAGGGATCCGGCCGGAAAGGAACGGCGGGACGTCAGGCGGAAAAGCGGTTGTGCTGGATTTCGGGGAAGAGCGGCTGTTTTTCCCGGATTCCTCCGTTCTGTGCGAGAACGAAGGACAGGGCGTCCACATAGTCTCTTCCGTTCCACGCCACCGGTCGAAAGGTGCCGTTGCGGAGTGCCTCCAGAAAATCTCTTTCGTTGCGGAGCGTGTTCCTGAATTCCGTGGCGAAAAGCCCGATCCGCTCGACGAGGTGCGCGTCGCTTCCGCCGAGGCGCGGGAGGCAGCATTCGGCGGCAAGCGCTTCCGCCTGGAGATTGTGCTTCGGAAGCGTGCTGCCGTTGAAACTCTCCACGGCGTGGAGTGGTATGTGACTGAAAAGGGCTCCCATGCCCCGCCCGTTGTTGCGGAAAGGGTGGGCGGCAACCGAGACGCCGCCTTGGGAGGCGGCGTGTGCCGCGAGTTCCAAAGCAGAAAGCGGGCCTTGCGGGACCGAATCGAGACCGAAGACGAGCATGTCTCCATCGGTGGTAAGGTACTCCATGCCGACGAGGACGAGGAGTCCGAATCGTTCACTCAGACGCTTCGCCTCGGTACGGAGTGCGAGGCTTTCGTGATCCGTGACGCAGAGCCCGGCGAGACCCCGCTCCCTGGCTTTTCTCAGTGCCTGCTCCACGGGGAGTTCACTGTCGAACGAGCCCTCTTTCGTGTGAACGTGCATGTCCAGACGCACACAAATTCCTCCAGTGCCGGAGTGAAATATTTTTATATGGAATTATTTTTATTCCGAAAGGAAGTATCTCCGAAGAAAGCACCTTCGTCAAGATGTCGGGTGTCCCCGTTTCCCGAAGAGCGATGCGAGGAGGCGCGTTTTTCAGGCGACGGACGGAGAAGGGAGATTTCCATGACGCCTCTGCTCTCGGTGATTCTTCCCCTTTTCAATAAAAAACCCTTTGTGGAACGGGCGATCGCCTCCGTGCTCGCCCAGACGGAACGGCGCTTTTCACTGATCGTGGTGGACGACGGCTCCACCGACGGTGGTGCGGAGGTGGCGGAGCGCATCGAGGACGCAAGAATTCGGCTTCTCCGTCTTCGCCACGGCGGCGTCTCGAAAGCTCGCAACGCGGGCGTGCGTGCGGCGGAGACGGACCTCGCGGCGTTCCTTGACGGGGACGACGAGTGGGATCCCGACCACCTGGAGACGCTTCTGCGTCTCCGGCGGCGTTTTCCGGAGGCGGTTCTCTATGCCACGGCCTATCGCTTCGTCCTTCCCGGAAACCGGATGCGCTTCCCGCGCCTTGCCGGTATTCCTCCCTTTCCCTGGGAGGGGATTCTTTCCCGCTATTTCCGGAGCGCCGCCCTCGGTCATCCTCCCGTCTGGACGTCCGCAGCGGCGGTTTTGTGCACCGCACTTCGGAGTGTGGGGGGATTCCCCGAGGACTCCTCTCTCGGCGAGGATCTCGATACCTGGGGGCGCCTTGCCCTTGCCGGTCCCGTCGCGTTCAGCCGCAGAGGGCTTGCGACCTACCGCAAGGATGCGACGAATCGTCTCTGCCTCCGCCTTCGACGGGACAAGCCCCTTCCGTTCGTTGAGACGGCCCGCAACGTGCTGGAAGAGGGGCGTTGCGACCCAATCCTGGAGGGGGATCTCCGGGCCTATCGCTGTCGCCTTCTCTCTCTTTCCTGCAGGGAACTGCTTCGCCAGGGACGGATTGACGAGGCCCGGAGCCTTCTCTCCGAGTGCGTAAGACCGCCCTATCTCGTGCCTCATGTCCTGGTGAGCCGTTTTCTCTGTGGTGTCGCACCTTTCGGTGCGTTCCTTCGAAGGCGTTGAGCGGCGTTGCGACGACGGACGGCGTGTGTGAACACGGTAGGCGTGCTGGGATGGGACGACGTGTTCTTGTCATGACCGGGAGGGATGTATGGTGCGGATTCTTCTGGTGTTGAGTCAACGGCCCGAAGCGACGGGAAGCGGCATCTACGTCCGGGCTCTTCTCGAAGAGGCCCGGCGCCGAGGGCATGAAGCGTTTCTCGTGGCGGGCGTTCCCGTTGGATGGGAGATCCCCTCCCTTCCCGTGCCTCGCGACCGATGCCGGTTCGTCACCTTCGGTGCCCGGGGCGATCTTCCCTTTCCCATTCCCGGCATGAGCGACGTCATGCCCTACGCCTCCACGCGCTTTCGGGATTTGACGGAGAACCAGATCGATGCCTACGAGGAGGCGTTTTCCGTCGTCTGCCGCGACGTCGTCTCCCGTTTCGAGCCCCGGGTCATTCACGCGCAGCATCTCTGGCTCGTCACGTCCAGGCTTTGCAAGGACATTCCGGAGCTTCCCCTTCTTGCCTCCTGTCATGGATCCGATCTTCGCCAGTTTCTGCAACTTTTCCACTTGCGGGCCCGGGTACGTGCGGGATGCTCGCGTCTCGACGCGGTGGCGGCTCTCACCACGGAACAGGCGGAGGAGATCGCGACGCTTTTTGAGATTCCGCGGGGGCGTATCTCCGTGACGGGGGCCGGTTTCGACCCACGTCTTTTTTTCCCGGGGAAAACGCGGTGCGGGACGGTGCGGATTGTCTACGCGGGGAAGCTTTCCCGGGCGAAAGGTGTTCCCTGGATGCTTCGCGCCTTGTTCCGTCTTCGTGATCTTCCTTGGGAACTGCACCTTGTCGGCAGTGGAGGTTCCGAGGAGGCGGAATGCCGGGCTCTTGCGCATCCCCTGGGAGATCGCGTCGTTCTGCACGGTGCTCTTCCCCAGGAGGCACTGGCGTCTCTTTTTCGGTCAAGCACGCTTTTTGTCCTTCCGTCTCTTTTCGAAGGGCTTCCGCTCGTTCTGCTCGAGGCCCTCGCCTCGGGATGCTGCGCCGTCGCGACGGATCTTCCCGGAGTACGGGATGTTGCGGCTTCAGTTGGCGACGATGCTCTCACCCTGGTTGCTCTTCCGGAGCGAACGAGCGTTGACCAATTTCCGCCCGAGGGGGAGATGCTTTTCGTCGATGCCCTGGAGAACTCTTTGGAGGCGATGCTGCGCCGTTGCCTCCTCGGGGACATTCCGTCTCCCGAAGAGGTGGCGCGGCGCGTGGAGGGGCGTACATGGGAGAACGTTTTTTCCGGAATAGAGTCGCTTCTGGCGGAGCTTTGCCGCCGTCGCCGGGGGCAGTGAAGGGCTCCCGGCGACGGAAGGCGTGCGAACGAGGAATGAGGAACCTTCGTGTTGCGAGGAAGGACGGCTCTCATACCGCCTTTCGGAGCTCGTAAGGCCAGGCGAGGACGCCGCCTTCGGCAAGAGCCACGCTGGGGAAGCCCAGTCCTTTGAGAATCGAATAGGCATCCCATCCGCGCACGGAGATCTTGCAGAAGGTGACGATCTCCACGTCCCGGGGAAGTTCTCCGGCGCGCTTCCACAGAGCGCCCAGTGGAATGTTGGTCTGATTGTCGAAGGGGAGTTTTCCCTGGGTGGCGACTTCCTCGGGGGTGCGTACATCCAGGAGAAGAAAGCGGTCTCCCCGGGATGCCTTTGCGAGAAGTTCTGAGGGACTGTAGGACACGAGCAGGCCGTCCATCTTGTTGCGCAGCACGTTTGCCGCGTGGGTGACGGGGTCGAGGGCGGTCGAGAAGGGCGGGGCATAACCCAGATCAAGGTCCGCCAGATCGTCCACGGTGAGGTGTCCCGTAATGGTTGAAGCCAGGGTGTCCAGGCGCTTGTCACCCCTGCCGGGGCCCATGACCTGTGCCCCCAGAATGCGGCGGCTCTCGCGGTCGGCGACGAGACGAAGGTAGAGTGGTGCCGCGCCGGGCATGAAATGGGGGAGGTCGGGAGAGGTCACGGTGACGGCTACGGGGGTGAATCCAGCCTCGGCTGCGACTGTTTCGTTCAATCCGGTACGCCCCGCCGTCCAGTCGAAGGCCTTCATGATCGCCGTTCCGAGTACGCCGTTGAAACGCGCATCCCGACCCGCGATGACATCGGCGATGACTCTTCCCTGGCGGTTCGCGGCGGAACCCATGGGCTGGCGTACCCGTTTCCCCGTAAGGACATGGGTGGTCTCCACGCAATCACCGCCGGCGAAGATGTGTGGATCGCTCGTGCGCATCCGCTCGTCCGTCACGATGCCCCCCGTGGGACCGATGGCGAGTCCCGCCTCACGAGCGATCTCCACGTTGGGGCGCACTCCCACCGCCAGCAGTACGAGATCCGCCGGGATTTCACGTGTGTCCGTCCGGACCGCCGTCACATTGCCTGCCGCGTTTCCCAGCAGTTCGAGCACGCGCTCGCCTCCGAAAAAGGAGACCTGATGTCGTGCGAGAAGAGATTTCAGCATATGACCGAAGTCCCGGTCGAACAGGGTGGCCAGGGGAGTTTCCAGGAGTTCGGCGATGGACACGTCGTAGCCGTTCGCCACGAGGGCTTCCACCACTTCGAGCCCGATGAGTCCTCCGCCGATGACCACGGCCTTCTTGCCCGTTCCGTGTCGAAGCGCATCCTTCATGGCCAGGGCATCGTCGAGCGTCCCAAGGGTGAAGACCCGGGCGAGATCGGTCCCCGGCAGCTGCGGCCGGATGGGGGATGCTCCCGTCGCGAGCACGAGCGTGTCGTAGGAAAGGTGTTTTTCCACTCCCGTGTCCAGTTCGAGCACGGTGAGTGAACGTTTTTCCCGGTCGATCCGGGTGGCCATGTGCCGTTGAAGAACTTCCACCTGCTTCACTGTTCGGAAGAACGCGCTGTCCCTCAGCACGCCGATGGGTGTGCTCAGGAGTTCGCGACTGTCCTCCACGACACCCTCCAGGAAATAAGGAAGCCCACATCCCGCGTAACTCAGGTGATTCCCCTTTTCGACGATGGTGATCTCCGCCTCGGGGTCGAGACGGCGTAATCTCGCCGCCGTTTTGGTACCACATGCCACGCCTCCGACGATGACGACCCGCTTTTTCATGGGGGTGCCTCCCTCTAGAATTGAATACCTACCCCCGTATGGTATATCAGGGCGCATCTTTTGTCCAGTATGACAACGTTGCGGGAGGATCGGAAACGTTGGTCTTTTTCGTGAAACCGAGCGAAGGACGGTGCGGACATCCCCGGGGGTGGGGATGTGACGGACCGCGGATCTTTAGTCGTGTGCGTTAAGGAAGCTCTGAATAAAGATCTTTCGCTTGCCCTTGGACTCGGGTCGCATCAGGCTCTGCGAGGCGCCCTGCGGGGCTGACGTAGCCTTCTTCAGAGGTTCCCAAAAAGGTTTTCATGGTGTTTGGCGGTCGTCTGCTGTGATCAGCCACACTTTTTCAGGAGTGTTTTTTTGTGTTCGATCAACAGGTCCATGTTGAGGTAGCGACTGGACTCCAGCTACGCCTCGTGGGTTGCGACGCACAGTGCCCGTATCAGGTGTTTCATAGACTGGAGGCGGAGAAAGACGCTGTGACGGAAGAGCCGTATCGACCTGATGAAGAACGGATCGGGGAATCTCCTTGTCGGGACCGGACGTGGCGGGAAAGGAGTAGGAACGCTTCCGTTCGGATCGGACAGGCGGTTCACGTGAGGTCGTTTCGACCGGAAACGGCGCAATTGCCGCCCCTTCTCTTCGCTTCGTACAGGAGAAGATCCGCACGGTGCAGGAGATCCGTGGGCGTTTCGTGCGGGCGCTGTTCCGTGAGGCCGATGCTCAGTGTAAGCGCGTGCCCTTCCTCCTCGATACGCTGTTCCTGGAGGCGTCTGCACAGGCGCTCCGCGATGAGGGTTGCGCCTTCGAGTGCTATGCCCGGAAGGAGTACCACGAATTCATCGCCGCCGAAACGTCCGACAATGTCCACGGAGCGGGTGTTGTTCCGGAGGAGTTCCCCTATCTTCTTCAGGAGGGAATCGCCGAAGATATGCCCGCGGAGGTCGTTCATGAGTTTGAAATTGTCTACATCGATCATCATCAGAGAGAGGGGGACTCCGTGGAGTTTTCCTCGAGTCATGTGTTCCGTCAGGGAGTCCATGATGAAACCTCTGTTGTAGAGTCCCGTGAGAAAATCACGAGTGGCCTGTTCCCGCAGACTTGCCGTTGCTTTCTCCAGATCCACTGTGCGCGCCGACACGAGTTCCTCGAGTTGCTTCTGATAATGAGCCATCTCTGCATTGGCGCGTTTGATCGTCTTGTACTGATTTTGATAGATCAGGAAAAAGGGCATGGCGAGAAAGAGGAAGACCACGGCGGTGACGAAAGCCCGAAAGGTTTTACGGGCGATGATGGCGTTCAGGTGCGAGATCTCCAGGTCGGCGCAGGCCAGATAGGTTCTCCCGCCGGGGGAGCGCTCGGGAATCGCCACGGAACGGAACGTCCCCCACTGGTCCGTGTATGTCTCATGAACGGTTTTTTTCGTGTGAAAGGCTTCCCGGAAGGCGTCGGGCGCGTCCTCGTAGGGGTAGAAATACCACCGGCTCCGCGCTTCCGCCTCTTCTTCGGTCACCGTCGTCGTCGCGAAGAAGAGTGCCCCGTCCTTTTCTATAAGCGTGTACAGATAGACGAAGGGTGTCTCCATGGCGTAGGAGGAAAGACGTCGTCGCGTCTCGAGTTCCTCCTCAAGGCTGATGCTGTTTTCATCCAGGACACGGTCGTGAAAATCCGTCGGCAGCATGTATTTGAGGCTCTTTGCAGCCAAGGCGAGTTCTTTGTCCGCCTCTCCGAACGTGCTCTGCTTCTGCTCCGCGTAGGTGAAGAAGACGAATCCCGATACGAAGACGGCGTAGACAAGGAGGAAGAGCAGGAAAATCTCTCTTGAAGGAGTATGGTGGACTTTTTTGTTCAAAAGCAGTGTCCTCCTCCCCGGGCTGGATTCTGGGGTGTTTGCTCCGGTCTTGCCGCGTTACCGGTCACGAAAGAAGGCGGCCTGAGAGAAGTGCGCAAAAATGCATTCATAAAATAAAAAGAAAGGAAGCTCTGATCAAGTAGGATTCGTCCTCTCCCGATTGCAGATCGCATCGCGTTTTTCCGAAATCGGCGCGGCATTTTTTAGAGCTTCCGAAAAATAACAGCATTAGTTTAATTTTTAAAAGGGAAACCTGAAGCAAATTTTTTAAATTTACTTCAGGTTTTAGCCACTGAAAGTATAGCAGGTGCACGTAGGGTCGTCGAGTGAGTTTTAGGGAATTTTGTGAGCATTCTCTGGCTACAGGCCCAGAAGCCTTGGCACGGTGACGGTCAGGGCCGGAAAGGAGATGATCACCAGCAGGACTGTCATGGCTACGGCGATAAAGGGCCAAATGGCCTTGAAAAGGTCTCCCAGCGGCACTTTTCCCACGGCGGCGACGATGTAATTGCAGGCGCCTACGGGGGGAGTGATGAGAGCGATGGTCACATTGAGGGTCATGACGATGCCGAAGTGGAAGGGGTCGATGCCGGCTCTCGTGGCAAGAGGGGCGAAGATGGGGGTGAGCAGCGTCAGTACCGCCACCTCCTCCATGAACATGCCGATGATGAAGATGATCGCGCTCAGGGTGATCATGAGCAGCCAGGGGCGTTCGAGAAGTCCCATGCCGACGATGGTTGCGGCGAACTGTTGGGTGACCCGCTCCCACTTGAGAAACCACCCCACCACGGTGGCGGCGCCCATGATGAGAAAGATGGCACTGGTGAAGCGCACCGTCTCGTAGATGGCCTCGCCCAGCTCACGCCATGTGAGCTGTCTGGTGTAGAAAAAACCCGCGAGAAGGCAGTAGTCCACGGCGAGCGCTCCCGATTCGGTGGGGGTGACGATGCCCGTGACGATGCCTCCGATGATGATGAAAGGTGCGATGAGGGCCGCCACGGAGCGGATGAGGATCGGCTTCGCCTGAGCGCGGATTGCCTTGGCGTCCGAGACGGGAACCTGATGTACCCGGGAATAGTAGGCGTTGAGCAGCATGAACGCCAGGCCGAGCACGAGTCCGGGCAACACGCCTGCGGCGAAGAGGCCGCCGATGGAGGTGTTCGTCATGGAGGCATAGATGATCATGAAGATGCTGGGAGGAATGATGGGGCCGATGAGCGAGCTTCCTGCAGTGAGCCCTGCGGCGTACGCCCGGGGAAATCCCTCCTTCTCCATGGCCGGAATGAGGATGGAGCCCAGTGCGGAGGCATCCGCGGCGGCGGAGCCGTTGACGCCCGCCAGAATGATTCCTCCCACTACGTTGACGTAGCCCAAGCCTCCCCGAACCGATCCCACCAGAAGGCGGCTGAAATCGATGAGACGATCCGTCAGACCTGTCCTGTTCATCAGAATGCCCGCGAGGATGAAGAAGGGGATGGCCATGAGGGAGAACACGTCCATGCCGCCGAAGAACTGCTGCGGAATGACCCGGAGGAGGGTCCAGTCTCCCGTGCCGGCGATGCCGAGAAAACCCGTGAAGAGAAGGGCCACGTAGAGAGGAACGCCCGTGGCCATCTGGAAGAAGAACAGCAACAGCAACAGGATACCCGACATGAGCAGCCCTCACTCTCCCGGAGATGTTGGTGCGCCGTGTTTTTCGGAAGCGTTGTCCGGAGCGTCCGCGTCCGACGGAATGTTCGTTTTTTCCGGCAAAGAGGGCGACGGCACGAGCCCCCGTTCCACCGCCAGGAGCAGGGACAACAGGAGGAGCATCCCCATGCCCAGCGGCACCGCCGACAGAGGAATCGCCTTGGGGATGTTCAACGCCATGGTGCGCATGGTCCACGTGCCTGCCACGTTCTGGGCGCCGAACCAGATGAGGAGCCCCAGGACGAAGACCGTCACGCCGAGGCGGAAGAGCGCGAGGGGAAGCCGTGCCCACCGGGGAAACCGTGGAAGGAGAAACTCGATGGCCATATGGTCCCCCCGGTAAAGCGCTCCCGGTGCGCCGAGAAGAACGAGCCACACGAGGGAAAAGCGGGCCACTTCCTCCGTCCAGATGACGGAACTTTTGAAGACGTACCGGAAGAGCACCCCCAGAAGAATGTCCCCCACGTTGATCACGAGGAGGGCACCCGCGAGCCCTGCGCTGGTCCTTTCGAGAGACCGAGTCAGTCCGGCGATGCTGCCGAATCCGCGGGGAGGGTATTCTTCGGGAGGAAGGGAAGGAGCGGCCGAGGCCGCCCCTTCCCTATCGGTTCTGCCGCAGCGGGAAGTGTTCGTTTCGTTCACGGTCACTGAGCGGCTTTCTTGTTGGCTTCCGCGGCGCTTTCCAGGGACAGCTTGAGCCATTCCTCACCCACTTTGCTCTTGAGCCATTCCACGTAGGCGGGCTGGCCTTTCTCTCGGAATGCATCGAGTTCGGTCGGCGTCGGTGCGTAGGCGATCATTCCCTTTTCCTTGAGGAATTCCACCTGTTCGGCGTCCGCTTTCTCCACCTCCTGGCGGCTGATCTGGTTGGCCTTCTTCGCCGCCTCGACGACCACTTTCTGGTCCTCCGGAGAGAGGGCGTCGAAGAGGTCGCCGTTCATGATCAGGAACTGGTCGGAGTACTGGATGTTCGCCAGGGTGAGGTATTTCTGTACTTCGAAGAGGCTTCCCATGATGATGTACATGGCGGGGTTCATCTGTCCGTCCACGACGCCGGTCTTGAGGGCCATGTAGAGTTCGGTCCAGGGAATGGGCGTGCCGCTGGCACCGAAGGATTTGTAGAGCACCACCTGGCCCTCGTCCATGCCGCGGAACTTGAGTCCCTGGAAGTCCTCGGGGCTCTTGATTTCCTTCTTGGAATTCGTGAAGGCGAGGAATCCCCCCTCTTCCACGGCCTCAAGGAGCAGTGCTCCCGTGCGGGCGCGGAACTCCTCCTGGGCCTTCTTCCAATAGGCGCTCTCGTCGTGGTAGAGATGCGCGGCTTTGTAGCTGTCGAACATGAAAGGAACGGCCGAGGCGTAGATCTCCGGAAAGACCGGTGCCACCCCCGCGAAGGAGGCCACGTTCATGATGGGTTGATTCAGCCCCTTCTTCATGAGGAGTTCCATGCGCTCTTCCTCGGTGCCGAGCTGACTGTCGGGGAAGAGTTGGAGCTTCACGCGGCCCTCCGTGCCTTCCTCCAGGAATTTCTGGAAATTGACGACGAAGGCGTGGACGGCGTTATTCGCCGCGTCGGGTGGTCCGTTGTAGGAGATCTTCACCGTCACCGGATCTGCCGTGGCGGGAAGTGCCGCCGCCAGAACCGCCGCGAGGACGAAAAGGAACAGGAAACTCCATCGGTTGGAAACGCGGGTACTGCACTTCATCAAAGACTACTCCTTCCCAAAATGAAATCACCGGGTTCCCGGAAACTCAAGGAACACGATGTCATTCTATCGTGTTTCCCCTTTTTGGGGAGGTGGCTTTTTTTCAAAACCCCCCGTTTTTCCACCTGGACGAAAGGAAAAGAAACACACTACGGGGAAGAAGAGAATTGCCCTTGTTGGGAGTTCCTCTCGCCATACCGTCTCCGGAGAATTTCGGAAGAAATCCACTCCATTCCGAAGAAAAAAAGAGAAAAAAGATCGAAATCGGCAGAGAAGTTTTCGTCTTTGCCGCCCACGTCGATTCGCTCCCCTTGTCTGAAGGAGCGCAACTCCTATACTGAATATAGGTCAAATAAGGTCAGTTTTTTCTTGAAGCCTCCGGCGGAATCGAAAAACCATTCAGGGTTGTGCGGATCGGAGGCTTTGAAAGGGGAGGGAAGAACCATGCCGGTCGCCTACAAGGACTACTATGCCGTTCTGGGTGTGGACAGAAAGGCGTCGGAGGCGGACATCCGGAAAGCCTTCCGTCGGCTTGCCAAGGAATGGCATCCCGATGTGAATAAGAAGACGGGAGCGAACGAGCGTTATCGTGAGATCAACGAGGCCTACGAAGTCCTCAAAGATCCGGAGAAACGTGCCAAGTACGATGCGTTGGGGTCGGACTGGCAGAACGGTGCGGACTTTTCACCGCCTCCGGGTTGGAGCGGATTTCGCGGGGGTGCGGGAGATCCATGGCAGAACGTGGAGATTCACTTCTCTTCCTCCGATGAGCACTCCCCCTTCGGAGATTTCAGCGACTTTTTCCGTGCCGTTTTCGGAGGAGGGGCCTTCTCCGGCGGTGGAGCGGATCGCTTTGCCGCTTCCGGGCGGAGCCGGCGTCGTTCCGGCGCCTCTTCGGGAGACGGTGCGGAATTCTTCGGGGAAAGGGCGGGAGAACGGAGTGACAACGGTGCGGTGGAACTTACCCTGGAGGAAGCCGCCAAGGGATGCACGAAAAGTTTCCTTGTGGAGACGGCTTCGGGGGAGCGACGCTCCCTCGATGTCCACATTCCTCCCGGTGTGACCGAGGGCTCCAGGGTGCGCATCGCAGGACAGGGGGATCCCCGCTCCGGCGGTGATCTCTTTCTTCGGGTGCGTCTTCTGCCGCATCGGCACTTTTCCCTGGAGGGACATGACCTTACCACCACGGTGAACATTTCTCCCTGGGAGGCGGCTCTCGGAAGCGACGTTTCCGTTCCCACGTTGAACGGACCTGTTCGGGTGAAGATTCCGGCGGGCAGTTCCAGCGGCCGGCGTCTTCGTCTTCGCGGCAAGGGCATGCCCAAGCGGAGAGGCGAGCCGGGGGATCTCTTCGCGGTGCTTCGCATCGTGGTTCCCAAATCCCTCTCCGCCAAGGAGCGGGATCTTTTCGAGCGTCTTTCCCGGGAGTCCGCCTTTGACCCCAGAGGAGAGCACGGATGATGCGCATGAAGGGGCGGGGGTGCGTGTCCGCAGATTTTCGTTTTTTTGTCCGGCTTCGTTGAGCGAAGGGCGTCCGCAGAGGACGCCCTTTTGCCTGTGGAGCATTCCGTGTGATTCGCGGTTTTGGGCTGCCCCGGGGCGGAAATCGAGCAAAAAATCAAAACACGGCAAGGCCTGGAATCCACTGAAATGTTTCTGTCGCCGTTGCTATAAGTTGCTATAATGTAAAAAGAGCTGGAGGAGGCTGTGGAACAGAAAAAAGAAGGGTGGGGAGAGCATGGATATCTCCAAGGTGGAACTGAAGGATGTCATGGATCTTGAGTTCATCCAGAAATTCCAGGATTGCTTCGCCAAGGCCATGGGAATGGCGAGCATCACCGTGGACATGAAGGGCCCCGTGACGAAGCCGTCGAACTTCACGGAATTCTGCATGGACATCACGCGGCAGAGTCCGGAGGGATTCAAGCGGTGCAACGAATGCGACATCAAGGGAGGGCAGGAGGCGGCCCGCACGGGAAAGCCCTCGGTGTATTTCTGCCACGGGGGACTCATGGACATGGCGGCTCCCATTATGCTCAAAGGACGCCAGATCGGCAGCATGCTCGCCGGCCAGGTCCTTCCGGAGCCTCCCGACGAGGAGAAGTTCCGCCGCATCGCCCGGGAGATCGGAGTGAATCCCGACGACTACATCCGGGCGCTCGGGAAGATTCGCATCGTTCCGGAAGCAAGCATTCGTGCCGCGGCAGACCTTCTTTTCCTTGTCGCCAACGCCCTTTCAGAGATCGGCTACCAGCGCCTTCTCAACCGGGACAACGCGGTCCATTTCGAGGGGCTTTCGGAGGAATTGAACGGCGATGTGTCGTCCATGGCGGACATGTCGAAGCGTCTTTCCGACCAGGTCGCTTCTCTCGTCACCACCTCCGAGGGACTTCTGCAGGCGTCCTCCGAAGCGCGGTCCAAAGTCTCCGAAACGGACGAAATCCTCGGCTTCATTCGGAACGTGGCGAACCAGACGAAACTGCTGGGGCTCAACGCCGCCATCGAGGCGGCCCGGGCTGGTGTTCACGGCAAGGGGTTCGCCGTGGTGGCCGATGAAGTGCGCAAGCTCGCCGACGTGAGCGTCAACTCCGCCGGCAAGATCGAGAGCATTCTCCAGAGCATCACCGGCGGCATGGACGCCATCGAGGGGGGCATCGGCGAAACCCGCAGTGTCGTGGAGAGCCACACCGCCCACATGGCGGAGATGGCTTCGGTCATCGACCACCTCAAGGAACTCACGACCCGAATCGAGGCAGTGGTCACCACCCTTCGAGAGACCGCCACCCGGTGATAGTAGAGAGCAGAAACCGTCACTCCTGTTGACGACTTTTTGATCTCGCGAAGAAGGGGCGGTTCCGGAAGGGGCCGTCCCTTTTCATGCGCAGGGGACGAGTTCCTTGGCGGAGGCCGGAACGCTGTCCGTGCAGAAGCGCCGCTCCCAGTCGGAAAGGATGCGCAAGGAGACGCCCGTGCCGCCGCAGACCACCACGAGGACCCGCCGGGCGTCTTCGAGGACGGGGGCGTTGTCGTAGAGGACGGAAAGGGAGGCGCCGCAGGCGGGCTCCACCAGGACGCGGTGGTCGTCGGCGAAGGCGAGGCAGGCCCGGACCGTCGTCGCATCGCTCACGGTGCAGGAACGGACGGGGTGCAGGGCATTCACTTCCAACGCACGGGGAGTCACCTGTCTGACCGCAAGAGTGGCGGCGATGGTATGGATCCTCTCCAGGCGGACGAGGTGTCCCGCCTGGAGGGATGATGCGAAGGAGGCGGCGCCTTCGGTCTCGACGGCCACGACGGGAACATCGTTCCAGCCGTGTTTGTGAAGCCCTTCCACGACGCCCGAGAGCAGGCCGCCGCCACCGACGGAGAGAACGAGCGCGTCGGGTTTGTCCATCTGCACGGCCAGTTCGTCCACGAGGGTGGTGTAGCCTTTCCAGAGCGACGGATGGTCGAAGGGGGGAATGTAGGCGCATCCCTCTTCCCGGGCCAGTTCCAGGGCGTGGCGTTCCGCATCGTCCCAGACGTCGCCCGCCGCGATGACCCGGGCCCCCTCCGAGGCGATGCGCTCCCGGGCTACTTCCGAGGTGGTCACGGGAACGACGACGGTGACGGGGACGCCGAGTCTGCGTCCCGCATAGGCTACGGCGTATCCCGCGTTACCGCCGGAGGAGGAGACGAGATGGGTTTTCCCCGCCGCCACGGATTCACTGCAGAGGCGTCCGATACCGCGAATTTTGTAGGACCCGGCGTTCTGGAAGCATTCCATCTTGAGAAAGACGCTTCGCCCGGTGCGTTGGCTCAGAGGTTTCGACTCTACGGTGGGTGTCGTGCAATGCAGTTCCATGGCTCTCGTCCTCCCTGTCTCTGTCGAATCAGCGTTCCGGATCATTTTCCGGAAAAACAAAAAAAGAGGCCGGGGCCCCTTGGTACGGGCCCCGGCCTCGCTTTCGACCATATGGCGCTAAGCGCCGGTCCTGCGAGGAGGAGCCGCGCTCGTAATAATAATGATGGCGGAGCAGAAGGAACACGTGAAACGTGTTGTGCTCTGGTGCATGTCACTCATGTCCGTCCGCTCCTTCCGAAAAGGTTTGTGCGTTTATACCACGGAATGCGCGGGAGGTCAAAGGGTTGATTTTTCTTCGGAATTCTTTGCTCTGATTTCGTCCCACCTGAGCATGGCGTCACCATATCTGCGAAAGTCCATTGCTCAGGTCACGATTCATGGAATCCTTCCCGATGACTTCACTTCGTCTACCCTTGTTGACTCTTGAGAGCCGGCTTCCTGGGACGGTGCATTCATTTCGATGACGGGACTGTGCGCGTCGGATTCTCTGTGCGGAAGGGATACCAGAGGGTACACTGTGTCCACGTGTTTCGAGGATAAAACGAAGCAATGCGGCGAATGAGAGAGAAAGCAGGCTTGTTCAGGGAATATATTTCGGTAAAGTCGAATTTTCAGGTTTTGGGGTACTTGTTTGTCCTATGCTGACCTTTATACTGGATAAAGATCAAATAAGGTCAAAAACATTTCCGCAAAGCTGTCGTGTGCCCGCTGCCGAAGGCGGGGTGCGCCGAGAAACCGGACGGAAACGGGCGGGTGAGGGGCGCGAGGAACGACACGTGAAAGGATGCTGATGCACATGGATCTGAACAAATTGACCCAGAAATCCCAGGAAGCGCTTCTGGCGGCGCAGAATCTGGCCGTTTCGTCGGGGCATCAGGAAGTGGACGGGGAGCATCTGCTCCTGTCGTTGCTCCGCCAGGAGGGGGGGCTCGTCCCCCGGCTTCTGCACCGCATGGAAATTCCTGTGGAGACGCTGGCCTCCGGGGTGGAGCGCGAACTCTCCCGGAGACCCCGCGTGTCGGGCCGGGGCGTCGAGCCCGGAAAGATCTACATCTCCCAGCGCTTGCAGCGCCTGCTGGTGGACGCGGAAGAACGGGCGACGCGCCTGAAGGACGAGTACGTCTCGGTGGAACACCTCTTCGCGGCGCTCATCGCCGAGGGGGCTGCCACGGCGGTGGGGCGTCTCCTCAAGGACGCGGGGATTACGGAGGAACGTTTTCTGAGTGTCCTCGCGGAGGTGCGCGGGCGGGTGCGCGTGCAGAGCGCTACGCCGGAAGGCACCTACGAGG
>NZ_JARKPW010000220.1:0-7369 GCF_029975095.1 Aminiphilus sp. | reverse complement strand
GTTCTCCCGCGAGGCGGAGCTGCGTCGCCATAGAGCTCCAACGCATGGCGTTCGTGGGAAAAGGCGTGTGGTTGTCCGTGTTTCCCAGGAGAACGAAGGAGTTGACCACCGCGATGGACTCGTCGATTCCCCAGGCGATGCCGGGGTTGAACCCCGGGTTCGTCTCGGAGCTGGCGGTGCGCACCCGTCTGGAGACGTTCGTGCCGAGGCCCCGGAGGTTGTTCTCCAGCACCCGCGCCTCTCGTCCGTCCGCGAGAAAGATCAGGTGGTTCACCGTGTAGTTCCTCTGGGAGTTTCTCATGTCGTCCGCCACGTCGCCGAGCGCTGCGGCGTTCTCCACGGCGCGCCGCAGATCGAAGGTGTAGGAGCGACATCCCGTGTAGCTGTACTCGCTTCCCGTCTGGGAGTCGAGGACCGCCGCGAAGACTCCCCTGCTGTTGAAGCCCGTGAGCATGCCGAGCATCCCCACGTACCCCACCATGGCGTAGGAGCGGGTACCGTTTTTCACGACGGTCACGGCGTTCACCCGGGAGAGCTGTTCCTGGCTTCCGGAAAACCACTCCAGATTCCGGACGAGCTGGGTCTTGCCCGTGACGGAGCGGTTGCCCCACACGGCGAGGGCGTTGCAGGCCGTGGCCCGAGCCACATCGGGAACGAGATTGAGGAGGAAGAACTCGTCCACGGAAAGACGGCCGTCGCCGAGCTTGTTCTCCGTGATGAGGTTGTCCGCGAAGCCCTCCAGTTCCTCCAGGTAGGTGGCATCCAGGTTCTTTCGGATCTCCTCGGCACGGGAGAGGAAGAGTTGGTAAAGGAAGTCCGTCCTCTCCGCCAGCTCGGCGAGGTAGGAGTCGAGGGCCGATTCGTACCCCGGAACGGTGACGAGCACCTTTCTTCCGTACTCCTGTCCCACCTCGAAGGGCGAAAAACCCTCGTTGTAGTTCAGCACGATCTCGTAGTAGTTCCCCTTGTTGGTCACCGACACCGCCTTGTCCGCCGGATGCGGCGTACCGCCACCCCCGCCTCCTCCGCCGCATCCGCCGAGGAGAAACAGAGACAGGGCGCAAAAGAGCGCAAGAAACCACATTTTCGATGACGTTTTCACAGTTCCACTCCCTCCTTGATTTCCCCTTCGACTTCCCGGGGGGACACCGCTGCTTCCGCGGAGCGCCGAAGCACCTCCGCGGACGGAAAGTGTTCGGCGCGCCGGAGAAGTGTTTCGCCGAGTCAGTTACGGGAACCACTATCGAAGGTCATTATACCGTAGTATAGTTGGGGAGAGTCGGGGAAAAAACAACGGAAAAATCCGAACCGACCGCTCCCGGTGAATCCGAGCACCCGCGAGCAGCGTTCCGCGTTTTCCCGGTGCGCGCTTCGATTCTGGAGAACCGGCATCCGATGCGACATCGATGCGTCGGAAAGCACGAAGGAGGACGTCTTATGCGTTGCGATCTGTGCAAGGAAAAACCCTGTACCGAAGGAAACCCCTGTGTTCCGAAGGAAAGCCGCTCCCTCTACCTGGACCCGGAATCGGCGCGCATTCTCGCCGTGGGCGCCGAGGTGGAGGCGAAATACTACGGCATGCTCTGCCGCCTGGACGAAATTCTCGAGTTCTCCCGTCGCATGGGCGTTTCCCGTATCGGCCTCGCTTTCTGCGTGGGGCTGGCCGAAGAAGCCGCCGTGGTGGGGGAGATCTTCGCCCGGGAGTTCACCCTTCACTCGGTGTGTTGCAAGGTGGGGGGCGTCAGCAAAAAGGAACTGGGCGTCGTGGGGGCGCCCTGGCTCGGCGAGGCCTCGTGCAATCCCGCCCAGCAGGCGAAGGTCCTCGCCGAGGCGGACTGCGAGCTTGCAGTGCTCCTCGGACTCTGCGTCGGTCACGACATGCTCTTCCACAAGAACTGGACCCGCCCCGTGACGACTCTTGCCGTCAAGGACCGCAAGCTCGGGCACAATCCCCTCGCCGCGGTCTACTGCCCCTACCTGCGGAAGCACCTGGGCCAAAAACCCCGGGAGCGCACCGAGGCGGATTTCTCCTGATACGGTGCGCTGTTTCCGGTTCCACGAGACAGAACAGGCAAAACCGGTTTTGTGACATTTCGCGTTCAGGCGGAAGAGCCGCTTCTTCTTCGTCCCCAACGAACCGCCTCTTCCGCCGCCGTTTTCTCCTTTTCATCCTCTGTCCGGAACCGTCGCTTTTTTTCGCTCCCTTCAGACGCAAAAAACACCCTGTCGTCCGAAGCTTCCCGAACACCGACCCATGGCAGCGCCTGATACGGGCACGGTGCGCCGAAACCAACGAGGCGTGGATGGAGTCCAGCCGCTCCCGCAACATGGAACTGGTGAGCGGACACAAAAAGGCATTCCCGGAAAAACGCGGCTCATCGTCGCAAGCGGCCGCCGAACACCATGAAAACCTTTTTGCGCAGGCGGGGACACACGCAACGCAAACATCGTGCCTCTCCCATGCTCGAAAGAACGCCGCTCCTCCTCCAGACCCGAAAAAACACCGCTCCCCCCCATCCATAAAGAATGGCAGATCGTCTTTGCCCTGTTCCGTCACACACGCCCCGTATCGCCCTTGACGACCGGGGCGCTTTCCTGTAAAACTTGCGTCGGGAGCATATTTTCCTATCTCGTTGCGGAAAAGCGCTGCTGCGATACCGCGACGGAAACGCCTGTGCAAAAAGGCTTCTCTGCGAAGGTGCTCCGAGACGGAAACGAATGGTTTCCCCGTGCATCTGCAGGAAACGATCGTGGAAGAGGAATGACGACGGATGGTACGGGAGCGAATGCGGAGGGAGACTGTTCCTTCCTGCGAAAATTTTTCCCGAAAGAACGCGGAACCGCTGCCACCGCCTTACCAAAACACGGAAAGAAGGAAAATTCCATGAGACGAACACCGTTTCTTCCCTCTCCCCCACCCCCGAAGGGCATGACCGCGACACGGACGGAGTACCGCCGGAACAGTCTCGTCTGATCCTCGGGCCGTTTCATTTCCCCGAAGGAAGAAGAAGGGCCGCAGTGTTTTCTGCGGCACGGGTTCCCCGGAGTTTCTCCGCGGGAACTGTTGGTGGTGTGTTCCTGATCGTACCGCCGCCGCTTCTCTTTCCGCTTTCCTTCTAAGGCAGGCCGGTCTCCCCCGCGGGTTCGACGGGTACCGCTGTTCCGATGCGGTACTTCAGGATGTTCTTTTGTCGTCGAAACGAGGAGTTGATCGTCGTGTCCCGCATCACATCGCTCGTGGGGCTCATCGCCTCCGCACTGCTGCTCATGCTCGGCGTGGGCATGATCATGTCCGTTCTTCCCGGAAAAACCATGATCGCCGCCGGGTCCACCCATGCCGTGGGCTATCTCGCCTCCGCCTTCGCTGTTTCCTATGTGGCACTCCAGGTTCCCGTGGGCATGCTCGCCGACCGGTGGGGTTTCAAGCCCTTTCTCGCCGGAGGATACCTCCTCTGCGCCGGCGCGGGACTGCTCTACTGGAGCGGCACGTCCCTGTCCTTCCTCTTCGCGGGGCGCCTTCTCCAGGGAGCGGGAGAAGTGCCCATCTGGGCACTGGGGCCGGCGCTGTTCGCCGCCCTCTTTCCCGACATGCGGGGAAAGGTCGTGGGGCTCTACAACGCGGCCATTCACCTGGGACTCACCGCAGGCCCTTTCGCGGGACTTCTTCTGAGCAGGGCCGCCGGGGAAGATTCCCTCTTCCTGATCTTCGCGCTGTTGAGCGGCCTGGGAGCACTGCTCGTGCTCGCCACGATCCGCAACACGGACCGGAAAGAGCAGACCGCGACAACGCCGAAGCCGAGCCTCGCGGTGCTCCGCAGGGTCGTCGCGTCCCGAAGCGTCGCTCCAGCGCTGGCGGGCATCGCCCTCTACGGGGCCGGATACGGTCTCTTCATCACCCACATTCCCGGAGACCTCATCGCCGTCCGGGGATTCTCCCCGGAGGGGATGGGCGCGTATTTCACGCTCTTCTACGCCACCATCAGCCTTACCCAGCTCGTGAGCGGCTCTCTCTGCGATCGGTTCGGCACCCGGCGCTTCATGATCGGCGGCTGTCTTCTCGCCGCTGCAGGGATCGGTGGCTTCCCCTTCCTCGGCGACGCCGCCGCCCTGTTCGCTCTCGGCGCCGCCGGAACGGGACTGGGTATTTTCTACCTGGCCTCCCTGGCCTTCGTCAACGAGACCGTCCCCGAGGAGATCCGGGGCGGCATCGCCGGAACCTACTTCTTCTTCTGGGGAGGGGGCTATTTCCTCGGCCCTCTGCTCTTCGGAAAGGCCGTGCAGTACGGACAGGGAACCGGAGCCTTCGAGGCCTTCGCACTCCTTCTCGCCCTGGCCGCTCTGGTACTCCTTCTCTCGGGAAGATCCCTCCCGGAAGAGAACGTGTTCGCGGGAGCAGCGGAGACGGAACAGGCGGAATAGACGGGCAAAACAACCGGCAAAAAACAGGCGACAGAGAGTGAAAAAGGCTCCCCGGACGAAGCCCCTGCGACCTCACTGCGCGCAGATTCCTTTGAGAACAACATGTGCCACCGCAGAGGATTCGTCCAGGGAGCGTCCGAAAAGAAAACGTCCTCTCGGGGACTTTTTCGGAGGTTTCAGAGGCGTATCAGCAGCCCGGCATTACCGGATCATGGGGGAAACGACGCAGACCATGGCAGGAACGGTACGAGCGCGGCCGTCACACCGCGCCGAGGTCCGGCAAGAGCATTCGCGGCAATGCAAGAGGCGAAAAAGATCGGTCCGGCCCCATCACTCCGGAGAAAGCAAGACCGTCGCTTTGAGAATTGAGGAAGCTCCGATCAAGTAGGAATTGCCCCTCTCGCACTCTCGATCGCGTCACGTTTTTCCGAGATCGGCGCGGCATTTTTCAGAGCTTCTTTGAACATTGAGCGAGGACAAAGGAGGAAAACGCCATGAAGGGAAAAGTCGCCGTCGTCACGGGAGGAGGCCAGGGAATCGGCCGATGTATCGCCCGCATGTTCGTCGAGGCGGGCATGGGAGTGGCCATCGCCGAAAAGGACGTGGAGGCGGGAAGTACCGTTCAGGAAGAGCTGTCGCCTCGGGGAGAAGTGGTCTTTCTGGAGACCGACCTGTGCGACGAAAACTCCGTACGAACCATGGTCGCCTCCTGCCTGGAACGGTTCGGCCGCATCGACGTACTGGTGAACAACGCGGGGATCATGTGCGAGAAACCGTTGGAGGAACTCTCACTCCAGGAATGGAACCGCGTGCTCGCCACAAACCTCACCGGGGCCTTTCTCTGCGCCAGGGAGTGCGCCCCTTCGCTCCGGGCGAACCGTGGAAGCATCGTGAACATCGCCTCCACGAGAGCCCACATGTCGGAGCCGCACACGGAGTCCTACGCCGCCTCGAAGGGAGGGCTCGTGGCGCTGACCCACGCTCTCGCCGTGAGCCTGGGGCCGGAGGTGCGCGTGAACGCCGTCAGCCCGGGTTGGATCGAGGTACGGGATTGGAAAAAACCATCTCTGCGGGAGGAGCCGATCCTCACCCCGGAGGAGCATCTGCAACACCCCGCGGGACGGGTGGGTCGCCCCGAGGACGTGGCGGCCCTCGTGCTCTTTCTCGCCTCTTCCCGGAGCGGCTTCGTAACGGGACAGGAATTTCTCGTCGACGGCGGCATGACCAGGAAGATGATCTACCGCTGAGACATTCCGGAACACGTTTCTCGAAACGGCCGTACACACCGGGGGCGGCCTTCGGCGGATCCTTGCCGAAGTGCATGCTGCACGCTCCGCACCCGACTGCCGCGAACATGCCGCGACATGGCGATGCGTGGAAGCAGAGCTGCAAGACAAAAGGGAGACGTGCGGCGGCTTCCGAGTCGAAGGGAGGGGCACCGGAATTTTTTGACCGTTTGACCGTTTCCGTCCAATCGTTTATAAAGAGCCCATGAAACCCTTCGACGAAAAGAACAGCCGCTCGGAAAAACTGCTTGACGCGGCGGGGCGCCTCTTCGCCCGCTGGGGCTACGACAAGACCTCCGTGGAGGAAATCGCCCGGGAGGCCCACATCTCCAAGGGTGCGGTCTATCTGGAGTTTCGGGACAAGGAAGCGCTGTTCCGCGCCGTGGTCTACCGGGAACTTGCCCGGTACGCCGAGGACTGGCTTCGCCGCTTCGAGGGCGATTCCGACGGATGGAGCTTCGCCTCCATGTTCCGCCACAGCATCGCCGCCATGGACGAGAACCGTTTCGTCAAGGGACTGGTGACGCGGGACCGGCAGCTCTACGGAGATTTTCTGAAACGCGACGCGACGTTGGTCTCCATGGCCCTCTCCATGCGGCGGGAACTCTTCGATGCGCTCCAGCAGGCGGGAATCATGCGGCGCGACATCTCCCCGGAAGCGCTCGCCTTTCTCGTGACCACCATAGGGTACGGTCTCATCGCCGGAAGAGACATCATCTCCGAGGAGAACCGCATCTCCCTTGAGGATGCCCTTCAGGCCCTGGCGCTTCTCCTGGACCGGGGACTGGCTCCCGACGGGGAAACGGACAGGGACGCGGCGCGATGTTTCTTCATCCGGGTGACGGAGAAGGCTCGTGCGTCGCTGAAGGAACTGCTCGCCTTCGGAAAGGAGACGAGCACGGCAGGGGCTTCGGCGCAGACGCCATGCCCGGAGACGCCGGAACATACGCAACACCGGGGCATCCGCCCAAGCACCACCGGCGCGGAAACAGCCCCTGCAGGAAGTGACGAGAACCGCGGCGGAGCGCGGGCGGCGGAGGCAAACCAGGCGGCCACACTCGAAAACACGCAGAAGGGCAGTATGCGTACGGACGGCGGCGGGCGCTCCGACGGTGGGGATGCGGCGGTCTCCGAGGCCGAGACGTTCAGAGATCGCACCTTTTCCCGCGCAGGCAAAAACCGCCGCAAGGAAAGGACGGGCACTCCGTCGGGATCCCCCCCGACAGCCCCGGAGAGGAGGCGGGGTACGCGATGACGACGGCCTCGTCTCCCCCGCTCTATCGAGCCCGGGGAATCACGAAGGTCTACTTTCCCGGAGAGGAGACGGAGGTGCGGGCCCTCGCCGGTGTGGACCTTGACCTCCACGAGGGTGAGCTGGCGGTGCTCCTCGGCGCCTCGGGGAGCGGCAAGTCCACGCTGCTGAACATCCTGGGCGGGCTCGACGTCCCCACCGGCGGCACGCTCTTCTACCGCGACCGGAATCTCACGGACGCGGACGAGCGGGATCTCACCCTCTTCCGGAGGGACGTGGCGGGCTTCGTCTTTCAGTTCTACAACCTCATTCCCAGCCTGACCGCCCGGGAGAACGTGGCGCTCATCACGGAGATCGCCCCGAACCCCATGCCCCCCGAGGAGGCCCTGGGTCTGGTGGGGCTCGCGGACAG
>NZ_JARKPW010000216.1:0-1585 GCF_029975095.1 Aminiphilus sp. | reverse complement strand
AGGTAAACGATCTCCTCCCCCCCGACATCGTATCCTCGGACCAGATTGATGATGTCATGAGCATGTTCGGTGAGATGGATATAGAGGTCGTTGACTCCGCCCAGAAAGTCAAGATACCCAAGGTGAAGCTGGACCTTGAGGACGAAGAGGAACTGGAAGGCGAGCAGGAAGAGGTCGAATTCGAGCCGGGTGTACTCGGACGCACCAGCGATCCGGTGCGTATGTACCTGCGCGAGATGGGGTCGGTCTCCCTTCTCACCCGCGAAGGCGAGGTGGAGATTGCGAAACGCATCGAGGACGGAGATCGGGACGTGGCGCGCGTAATCTATACGACCCCCATTACCGTGAAAGAAGTCATCGCCCTGGGAGACATGCTGGAAAAATTCCAGGTATCCGCCGCCGAGATCAGCAAGGAAGTGGAAGAGGAGGAGCTTGAAGAGGACGAGGAGGATGTCCAGAAGACCCGACTCCTGGAGATCATCAATGTCATCCGCTCGTGCGACGCGACCATGGAGGCCCATTCGTCATCCCTTGCGGATCCCGCGCTTCCGGATGGCGACCGTGAAAGAATCGTGCGGGAGCTGCACGAGGTGAGGGAGAAGACCGCGGAGCTCCTGAAATCGCTGCGGCTCAAGGACCGCCATATCGAAAGGATAGCCCAACGCCTGAAGGAACTCGCCGGAAAGGTGGATCGGGTAACGGAGGAAATCCGCGAGTTGAGCGTGGAGACGGGTATCCCGTTCGAAGAGCTGATGGAGCTCTGTCAGGAGCCATCGGGCGGTGACGAAGCGCGCTCACGGGTTCTGGCCGCTGTCTCCGCGTCGGAGGAGAATGCCGAGAGGGTTGAGAAAAAACTGAAATCCGTGCGGAGGAAGCTGGAAAAGATAGAGCAGGAGTCAGGATTTCAGGCCGTTGAGCTGGCAAAGGAAATCAAGGCGATTGAAGAGGGCGAGAGGAAGGCAAAGGAAGCGAAGTCGGAGCTGGTGGAGGCAAATCTGCGCCTTGTCGTCTCCATCGCGAAAAAATACACCAACCGCGGCCTCCAGTTTCTCGATCTGATTCAGGAAGGGAATATCGGCCTCATGAAGGCCGTGGACAAATTCGAATACCAGCGGGGCTACAAGTTTTCCACCTATGCCACGTGGTGGATACGGCAGGCGATTACCCGCGCCATTGCCGACCAGGCGAGGACGATCCGGATTCCCGTTCACATGATAGAAACCATCAATAAACTTATCCGGACAAGCCGTCAGCTTGTCCAGGAAATCGGGCGTGAGCCGTCGCCGGAAGAGATCGCCGAACGGATGAGCCTCCCGCTCGACAAGGTCCGCAAGGTACTCAAGATAGCCAAGGAACCCATCTCACTGGAAACACCCATCGGAGAGGAAGAGGACTCCCATCTCGGCGACTTCATCGAGGACAACAACACGGTCGCGCCGGCGGACGCCGCGCTGCATGCCAGCATGCGCGACGTCGTGAAGGACGTGCTCGATTCGCTGACGCCGCGCGAGGCGAAGGTGCTGCGGATGCGCTTCGGCATCGAGATGAGCACCGACCATACGCTCGAGGAAGTCGGCAAGCAGTT
>NZ_JARKPW010000215.1:0-20422 GCF_029975095.1 Aminiphilus sp. | reverse complement strand
GCCCAGGCCCCTTCGCATCGACCGCCGCAGCCATGTCGTGTAAGATAGGGCAAGTCGAAACAGAGCCGGGAGGGGACTCTATGGCAGCCGAAATTCCGCCCCTCGTCTCCATGCGGGGGATAACCAAACGTTTCCTGGGCGTCAAGGCGAACGACGCAATCGATTTCGACGTACGTCCCGGGGAGGTGCATACCCTGCTGGGGGAGAACGGTGCGGGAAAAAGCACGCTCATGAATGTTCTCTGCGGGCTCTATCAACCGGACGGAGGGAACATCGAGATCGAAGGCGAACTCCGTCGCTTCCGAACACCCCGAGACGCCATCACTGCGGGCATCGGCATGGTGCATCAGCATTTCATGCTCGTTCCCGCCCAAACCGTGTGGGAGAATATGGTTCTCGGCCTCGATGCTCTCCCCCAGGTGCTTCCCCGCAAGGATATCATCCGACGTATCGAGGAGATCTCCGAACGATACGCTCTTCGGGTGGATCCTCTGGCTCCGGTCTGGCAGCTTTCCATCGGAGAGCAGCAGCGGGTGGCGCTTCTCAAGGCCCTCTACAGACAGGCCAGAATTCTCGTTCTCGACGAACCCACGGCAGTGCTCATCCCCCAGGAGATCCAGAGTCTCTTCGCCACCATTCGCCAGATGCGCGGCGAAGGGCACGGCATCGTTTTCATCTCCCACAAACTTGACGAGGTACTCACTGTGTCGGACCGCATCTCCATCCTCCGCAAGGGAAAGAAGATCGGAACCTTCGCCGCCGCCGGGGTGACCAAGGAAAAACTGGCGGAGATGATGGTGGGACGTCAGGTTTTTTTCAACAGCGCTCCGCCGACGACGGAAAGAGGGCCGGTCTTTTTGGCAGTACGGGATCTTGTCGTTCGTGGAGAGCGAGGTAACATCGCCGTCCAGGGGATTTCCCTGGAACTGCGCCAGAAGGAAATCTTCGGCCTCGCCGGCGTGGCCGGAAACGGTCAGCTTGAACTCTGCGAGGCCATGGTGGGGCTTCGCGGGAGCGAATCCGGAGACGTGCTCGTCCAGGGTCGGGCGATGGGCAATGCCTCTCCGAGAGCCTTTCTGGACAGAGGTGTTGCCTATATTCCCGAGGACAGGAAAGGAACGGGGCTCGTTCCCTCCATGAACATCCGGGAGAATGTGGTGCTCCGCAAGTACTGGAAAAAACCTTTCGCACGGGGGCGGTGGTTCATCGATTGGGAAGTGGTGGCGGGGCACACGGGGCGTCTCGTGGAGCGCTTCGGCGTGATCACGCCGGGGCTTGGCATCCCCATACGCGCCCTTTCCGGAGGCAACCTGCAGAAACTCATGCTTGCCCGGGAACTGAGCGACAACCCGAAGGCGATCATCGCGGTCCAGCCCACATGGGGGCTCGACGTGGGGGCCACGGAATATGTTCGGGAGCGTCTTCTTGAGCAGCGAGACCGCGGAGCGGCGGTCTTTCTCGTGTCCGAGGACCTGGAGGAGCTGCTCGCGTTGAGCGACCGCCTGGCGGTGATCCATCAGGGGCGGATCATGGGCATCACGGAGGACCCGAGAGCCCTGAGCGAGGAGGATCTCGGCCTGCTCATGGCGGGCACTCCTCTGGCGGACGTGCTCCGAGGGCGAGAAGAGCGCGGCGACGCTCCTCTTCCGGGACCGCTTCGTGATCCGGGCACGTTCTTCGCCGAAGACGGCGCAGCACAGAAAAAGGCCTTCCGTGCGGAAGGCAAGGAGGGAAGGGCTCCATGGGCTTGAGAATCGTGACGGAAAAACGGGTGCGCGTTCCCGTCTGGCTCGAAGTGCTCGTTCCCGTCGGCGCCGTGCTGGGTGCCCTTGTCGCCGGGGCGATTCTTCTGGCGCTTCTCGGCGTATCTCCCCTTGCCGCGTATGCGGCCATGCTGCGGGGCTCTCTCGGCGACTGGTACGGCATCAGCGAGACCCTCGTCAAGGCGGTTCCCCTGACGTTGGCCGGGCTCGCGGTGGCGCTCTCCTTCCGCATGCAGGTCTGGAACATCGGTGCGGAAGGCCAGCTTTACATGGGGGCTCTCGCTGCGGCTGCGGCAGTCCGTTTCGCCTTCGTGGACAACTCGCTTGTCATGTTCTGTCTCATGGCCGGGGCGGCTGCTTTGGCCGGGGGCACCTGGGGTGCCTTCGCGGGATATCTCAAGGCCCGATGGAACGTGAACGAGATCATCACCACGCTCATGTTGAACTACATCGCCATCCACGCCGTGGACTACTTCGTCTACGGTCCCTGGAAGGATCCCGCGAGTCTCGGTTTTCCCATGACCGCCCCTTTTCCCGCTGCGGCGAGACTGCCGCAGTTTTTCGACAGCCGGGTGCATCTGGGTATCTTTTTCGCCGTGGTCTTCGCTGTTTTGCTCCACATCGTTTTCCGGTGGACGAAATGGGGATTCGAGGTGCGCGTCATCGGGGCGAATCCAAAAGCGGCCCAGTATGCGGGAATAAATTTCCTCCGAAATGCGGTGCTCGTGATGTTCGTCTCCGGAGCCGTCGCCGGTTTCTCGGGCATGTGCGAGATGGCGGGACTGCAGGGGCGTCTCCAGCACGGTTTTTCTCCCGGCTACGGCTACACGGCGATCATCGTGGCCTGGCTTGCCCGGCTGAATCCGCTCGCTCTCATGGGAGTGGCCTTTCTTCTCGGTGCACTGCTCGTCGGAGGGGATACGCTTCAGGTAGTCATGCGCCTCCCGCTGTCGAGTATTCAGGTTTTGCAGGGCCTGATCCTCTTCGCGGTGCTCGGGGCGGAATACTTTCTCACGTATCGGGTGCGTTTCGTCCGAAGTGTTCCCGACTCTCCGAAGGAGGTGAACTGACGTGGAGATGCTCGTTCCCATTCTTGCCGCCGCTGTGCGCAGCGGCACACCCATCCTCTACGCCACGCTGGGGGAGATTCTCACGGAGAGATCGGGCATTCTCAACCTGGGACTCGAGGGGCTCATGCTCGTGGGGGCCTTTACGGGATTCAGCGTCGCCAGCGGTACGGGAAACGCCTGGCTGGGCATCGCCGCCGCCTTTCTCGCGGGATGTCTTCTCGCTCTCGTGCATGCCTTTCTCTGCATCACGGGGCGTGCGAACCAGGTGGTGAGCGGCCTTGCGCTGACCATGTTCGGCACGGGGCTTTCCTCGCTGCTCGGGCGAGGTTTCATCGGAGAAACCATTCCCGGCATCGGCGGCATGACGATTCCTCTTCTCTCGAAAATCCCTGTCCTCGGTCCGACGTTTTTCGACCAGGACCCGCTGGTCTATCTTTCCTACGGATTGGCAGTGTTTCTGACCTGGTTTCTCTGGTCCACACGGGCGGGGCTCGCGCTCCGGGCCGTTGGAGACGCGCCCCGGGTGGTGGATGCCATGGGGCTTTCCTCCACGAGACTGCGCTATCTTTATGCCGTGATAGGTGGAGGCATCGTTGCCATGGGCGGAGCGTATATGTCCGTGGTCTACACCAAAATGTGGGGAGACCTCATGACGGCGGGACGAGGATGGATCGCCGTGGCGCTGGTGATTTTCGCCGTCTGGCATCCACTCCGGGCTGTGGGAGGCGCGTACCTCTTCGGTGGAGTGGGGGCGCTTCAGCTTCGTATCCAGGCTGCCGGGACGAGTATTCCTGCGCCTCTCCTACTCATGCTCCCCTACGTGTTCACGATTTTTGTTCTTTTCGTCATTTCCGTGAGAAAGGGAAAAGGCATTCTTTTGGGTGCTCCCGCGTCACTTGGACAACCTTATCATCGGGAGGAGCGGGACTGAAATATCAGATGTGCAATGCACTCTGAGCCCTTCGAGAAAAAGCGGTTTTAGTTTAAAATAATTTTATTTTATCCGGCGAGGTGTTGCCGGTTTTTTTGCGGCGGACTGCGCTCAAGGAAAAAAGACACCACACCCCGAACGTCTTTCCTCCTTTTCTATTTTTCGGTTTTTGCAGGCAACGGGAGAGGGCGGAGAACATCTTGAAAGGTGTTTCCCCCTCCCCTTTCGTATTTCCCCCGGCCAGGAGGTCAAAAAAGAATGGAGAGAGGGTTGACAAGAGGGTGTCTGAACCTCTAGCATTGTTCATGTAGTATATAATACATCATACATCACATAGGGGGTGTTGCCCCAGCGACTTGAGTCGGGTAATCGGCGGTCCCTGTCGTGTTGTTCCTCCTGGCGCTATCCGGATTTGACGAAAAGGAGTGGATGTCGGTGACTACGTACAAGAAACGTTTTGCCCTGAGTGGAGCACTGATCGCCTGCATGCTGTTCGTTTTGGCGGGTTCCGCCTTTGCGGCACCTGAGATCACCCTCAATTTCGCCGGGCAGAATCCCGCGGACCATCCCGCGACGATCCTGATGAACGAGATCGCTCAGGAAGTGGCAGAGAAGAGCAACGGCCGCATCGAGATCAAGATTTTCCCCGCCAACCAGCTGGGTGACTACACTCTGGTCTACGAGGAACTCATCCGCGGTACCATCGACATGTCCTGCACGTCTGTTCCCAGTCAGTTCGATCCCCGTCTGGAGCTTCTCTACATCAACGGCTACGTGAAAGGGTACGAGGATGTAAGAAGGATCTTCGCTCCCGATGCGTGGCTCTTCGGAAAAATGGACGAACTCAACAGCCGTCTCGGCGTGAAGCTCCTCGGCTTTTTCGTGGAAGGCATGATCGGTACAGGCACCACGAAGCCCGCCAAGGATCCCCTTGATCCCAAAGTGGCCAAGGATGTGCTCGTGCGCGTTCCCAACATGGATGTCTACAAGCTTGGTGCCGAGGCCATGGGCTACCGCACCGTCACGATTCCCTACGCGGACGTCTACCAGGCTCTCCAGACGGGAGTCTGCGAGGGTGTGAACGGCTACTCCACTGCTGCGGCCTATACCATGCTCCGGGATGTGCTCAAATACTGGTACATGACCAACTACTCCCTGGAGTGCATCAACTACATGATGAGCGGCAAGGTCTGGGAGAAGCTTTCCCCCGAGGACCGGACCATCGTTCAGGAGGCAGTGAACCACGCGGCGGCGAAGAGCATCGAGCAGGCCAAGGCGGAGGACGAGAAGTACATGCAGCTCATGCGGGACAAGGGCATCCAAGTATTCACCTACGAGGAGAGTGAACTCCTTCCCCTTTCCGAAGCCTGCGCCGGAACGTGGGCACAGTTGGAGAAGAACATGACCAAGGAACTCATGGACGAGTTCCGCAAGGAAATGGCGCCGGGAAAATAGCTTCGAATCCGTGCGTTCCGGGAGAGGCATTCCCTGCGAAGCCCTTTCCCGGAACGCCGCACAATGAAAAACGCTGAGGGGAGTCTTCCCTCGGCCCTCTGCCGGAGAGGCGTGCCCATCCGGCGAGGGGCGGGAGGGCTCTCGCATGTGGGAGGGGGCACGTCTCATGTCTTCCTGTTCCGTCTGTGAGGAAAATTCCGGGCCCAAGAAGCCCAGGACCCTGTTCGACAGGATCGTCATCACTACCTTTTCCAGCGTGACCTTCGGTATGTCCTTTCTGCTCACGATCCTCATCGGTGCGGCCACCTTCGTCCGTTATGTCCTCAAGGGTGATCTCTACGGCTACGAAGAGTGGGTGAAGCTTTTCGCCTTCTGGCTCTATTTCTCCGGAGCCGCCATCGGGGCTTTCAACGGGACGCACGTCTCGGCGGACCTCGTGCAGTCCTATGTCCCGGATGGACATGTGAAACGCTTTCTGATCTTCTTGAAAAATCTCGTGACCGTCGGCGTTACGCTCCTTTTCGTCTGGTACGGCTACGATTTCTTCATGTTCGGCTTCATGGGGCCTCTGGGAACCGGGGTGGCCATTCCGATGACGACGGTGTGGCGCATTCCTTTGTGGACGTCCTATCTGGCGATCTTCATCGGATTCATCTTCATGCTCTACTACTTCAGTCGCGAGTTGTTCAAGAGCGCGAAATCCCTGTTCTCCGGAGGTCGGTCATGATCTACGTGGCCATTGTCATTCTCCTGGCGTCACTGATGCTCGGTGTTCCCGTTCCGGTCAGCTTCATGGCCTCGGCGGGATGGTTGATCTTCTTCGGCGGACCCGGCGGCGGCGGTTATGCTCCAAGCCAGCTCCTGCCCTACGCTTTCACCCAGATGAACTCCGTTTCTCTCATCGCCATCGCTCTCTTCATCATGGCGGGGGGCGTCATGGAACGGGGACGCATCGGAGAGAAGCTCATCGATCTGGTGGACGTGTTCGTGGGTCATCTCCGGGGCGGGCTCGGCATCGTGGGCACCATCTCCTGCGCCGTCTTCGGCTCCATCTCCGGAGCGGCCTGTGCCACTCTTTCCTGTATCGGTTCCATCATGTTTCCCCGTCTCGAAGCGGGAGGCTATCCGCGTGGACATGCGGCGGCCCTCATGGCCAACGCGTCCCTGCTGGGGCTCCTCATTCCCCCGAACGCTACGCTCATCATCTTCGCCTGGATCAGCGGCCAACCCGTCCTGGCGTGCTTTCTCTCCACGGTGATGCCGGGTCTTCTCACCACGACGCTCATCTGTGCGGTGAATATGTGGCTCCTCCGGAACAACGAGTCGGTTCTCGTGGCCCACAGACGGAGCGTGGAGGAAAAATGGGCACTCTTCCGGGAGCGGGGCAAGCGTGCGCTTCCGGCGCTGATGCTCCCCGTCTTCGTCCTCGGAGGAATCTACGGTGGTATCTTGACCACCACGGAGGCGTCAGCGGCGGCCGTGCTCTACGCCATTCCCGTGGGCATGTTCGTCTACAGGGGACTCGATCTCAAGGGACTCTGGAATGTGGTGGTGGAGTCGGGAGTGACTACGGGCGTCATCATGGCCATGCTCTTCTCCGTATCCATGTTGAGCCGTCTCTATTTGCTCGAGGATCTTCCCTCGCGGCTTCTCCTCCTCTTCAGATCCGTCTCGGAAAACCGTTGGGTGATCCTCTTCATGATCAACATTTTCCTCGTCATCATGGGGATGCTCATGGACGACATCAGCGTCGTGGTGCTCACCACGCCCATTCTCATGCCCATCATTCTCGAGCTGGGGTTCAACCCTATCCACTACGCGGCCATCGTGGGCGTGAACACGGGGCTCGGCTGCATCACGCCTCCTGCTGCACCGGTGCTCTATCTTGGGGGACGCCTTGCCAACGCGCCCATCAACGAGATGATGCGCCCCGCCCTGTGGTTCATGTTACTCTGCTGGCTGCCGGTGCTGCTCTTCACGGCCTACTGCCCGAAGCTGGTGCTCTTCCTGCCTCACGTGATCCTGGGAACGCCCTGGTGACGGTCCGGTGACGGCGAGCAGCTTCTTCTACCGGAACTTTTTCGCAGGGCTCTGTTTTCTCTGCCTTGCCGTAGGCCTTCTCACCGGTTCCCCCTATGCCTTTTGGGGGTGTATGGTCTGTGGCGCCTTTTCCCGGAGTGCGGTGAGAAAACAGTGGGCCGATCCTCCCTGGGCGGAGGGGTTTCGTTCCGTCGTCACGTCGGCCTGGAGGAAAATCTGCCGCGCCTCCTGAAGCGGCGCGACAGGCCACGGGTTGTTTTTGTCTGTGCGAGGGAACTCCGGGGAGATCCGACGACGAGGATCGCCTCTGCGGTTCCCTCGTCTGTATTTGCCCATGTCGCTTCGGAGGAGACATTTTTCCGGCGGTGTGCCTTTCTGCGTTGCCTCACCGAAAACGTCTCATCTCCGACCGTTGCGCCGCCTTTGTGTGTGCCGCCTTTCCCCACTTTTCACGTCCGGCTCTGTAAAAAGCCGTTTTGTGGCGTTGCCGATGTGACCTCGTGCCTGCCGGATGGAGTGAGAACGTCCAATCTCTTTTGCAAAATTGAGGAAGCTCTGATGAAGGGGGATTTTCTTGTCCTTGAGCCTGAGCGTGTCTCGTTTTTGCAAGCCCGGCTCAGCGTTCTTCAGAGGTTCCCTGAGACGAAGGAGGTCGTTCTCAAGCAAGGCGACAGTCTACGAATCCTTTCGCCGTTGTTTTCTCCTCTTTCGCAGTCCTGTCCAGAACCGCCGCTTTGTTTGCTTCCTTCCTTCCTCCATGCGCAAGAAAACATCGCTCCTCATCGCCCGTAGAGAAGGACAGATGACATTTTCCCCGTCCCGTTTTAGGGAAGCTCTGAAGAAAAACCTTTTGCTCTCCCTTGACCCGGGCATCAGGCTCTGCAAGGCGTTCTGCGGGACCGGCGCAGCCTTATTCAGAGGCTCCTTAGGAATGACGTTGTCCCTGTTTCGTTGCAGCGGCAAAAGGATGCGTTGACAAGAAGGATTTTTTTGCGTAGTATTTCGTGAAGGAAATCCTTCATTCAAAAAGAGGCGATGATGCTTTTTATTCATAGACGAGGGGGTTTTTTCGTGCGGGATCGTATCACGGCAAAGCGCGCCGAAATGTCTCCGGCGCAGACGAAAATCGCCGCATATGTGCTTGAGCATCCCCGGGATGTGGCGTTTCTCTCCGCCGCGGAGCTGGCGGAACGCATCGGCGTGAGTGAGGCGACAATGATCCGTTTCGCAGCCTTTCTCGGTTACGAAGGGTACACGCTGTTCCGTGAGGCCGTCGGAGACGCGCTTCTGCAGCGACTTTCAACGCTCGAACGAATGAAGGAGTATGCGCCGGAGGAAGAATCGAGCCTGTTCGACAGGGTCGTTCGGGACGACCTGGAAGCCGTCGCCGCGATCCGGACGAACACGTCCGAGAGCGACGTGGACGCCCTCGGACGGGCGCTCGCCGCATCCGGAGCCGTCTATATTGCGGGAAACCGCAGTTCCTTCGCACTCGCCTATTATTTTTCCTTCTACCTTTCCTGGATTCTTCCCAACGTCAAGCTTCTGAGCCCGGACATTCCCTACGAAACCCTCTTCAACGCACCTCACGAGAGCCTCGTGGTCGGCATCAGCTTTCCCCGCTATGCCAGTTGGACCCTTCGAGTCCTTGAGGATGCCAAAACCCTCGGGCTCCACACCGCGGCGATTACGGATTCGCCAGGAAGTCCCCTGGCGATGCGGTCCACCTACGTGGTGACCGTTCCCTATCGCCCGGTGTCCTTCATCGATTCTTTCGCCGCACCTCTTTCCGTGATCAACTGTCTTGTGCTCTCCGTTTCCTCCCACCTCGGCGAGGAAGCGGCAGAGAAACTCGAAGCGCTTGAGGAGTACTGGAGCAGGAATCGCGTCTACGACGCGGTGGGACGAGCGGATGCGGCTCGCCGGGAGACGGGAGAGCCCCTTCGGAGGCGCTGAGGCGGGGGCCTTGCCCCGTAAACGTCGGACTGCGTTTTTCCCCGAGGCGGGACACGATGTTCTTGTTTTTTCGTCCCGCCTCCCAGGGTTTTTTTGCAGGGTGACTCGCCGTGCTTCGTTGTTGATGACGGATTTCCTTCAAAGAAAGAGCCATTCCACGAAAAACGCAGTCCCTGAAGTGTGAGGAGAAGGTTGCCCGATTTCACGCGGGGATCGAACGAACGCCTTGAGGAGAGGCGTGCTGTTGTTTTGTTGCCTTCAGTATGGAAAGGCAGGGCAAGAAACGGGCGTGGAAGGGGCGATTGCGGAAAAAACGAGATGTGGCAGGGGGACGGAGCGGACTTGGAAGATATCGGAAGAACGGTTCGGGAAACCCTGTTTCGTCGGAGCGGGCGGAAAAGGGAAGCGTCGGAACGACGGGACTGACAGGAGCGGGAAGGGAGATGAGGATGTGTCCGAGTGGGGGAACCTGATTCCCAGGAGTTACAAGACGGAAATGCCCATGGCCGTCCGAGGCGAGGGGATCTACATCTACGACGAAAGCGGTCGTGCCTATATCGACGGATGCAGCGGCGCGCTGCTTTCCAGTGTCGGGCACGGCAACAGGGAGATTGTGGCGGCCATGGCGCGGCAGCTTGAAACGCTGGAGTTCGCCCATCCGTCACGGTGGATGAACGCCGCTGCTCTGGAGGCGGCGAAAGAAGCCGCTTCCATTGCGCCGGCAGATCTCCGGAGCGTCTGGTTCGTGAGCGGGGGCAGCGAGGCCATCGAATCGGCGGTGAAGATGGTCCGCCAGTATTTCGTGGAGCGGGACGGGCTTTCCTCTTCCAAGTCGGTGTGTATCGCTCGCTGGGCCTCCTACCACGGCAGCACTCTCGGCGCCATGGGACTCGGCGGAAGCATGGCCCGTCGCCGGATGTTCTCTCCGCTCTTTCTCGAAGGGCCGAAAATCGAACCCCATTACTGCTACCGTTGTCCCTTCGGACTGGAGCATCCTTCCTGCGACCTGCGTTGCGCCCATGCCCTGGAACAGGCGATCCGCCGCATCGGTCCCCAGTACGTGGCGGCTTTTCTGGCGGAACCCGTTGTAGGGTCCACCGTCGGAGCCCTGAATCCTCCGGAGGGATACTGGCCTCTCGTGCGGGAGATCTGCAGCCGGTACGACGTACTTCTCATCGCCGACGAGATCATGACGGGCGTTGGAAGGACGGGCAAACCCTTCTGCGTCGACCACTGGAAGGTGGTTCCCGACATCATCTGTTCCGCGAAGGCACTGTCCGGAGGATACGCTCCTGTGGGGGCCATGTTCGTTCGGGACGGCATCGTGGAGGTGCTCCGCTCGGGAAGCGGGGCCTTCATGCATGGCCATACGTACAATGCCAATCCTGTCACGGGAGCGGCGGTGGCGGCGACGCTCCGCTACATGAAAGCGGCGAAGGTCTTCGAAAACGCCGCTGTCATGGGAGAGCGGCTGGAGAAAGCACTCGCTCCCCTCGCGGATCTTCCCCTCGTCGGAGAGGTCCGCGGCATGGGACTCATGCGGGGAATCGAGCTCGTGGAGGACAAGGCGACGAAGAGGCCCTTCGCGCCGGAGAAAAAGGCCGCGGCGGTGGTGACCGGAGAATGCATGAAACGAGGTTTGGTGGTGTATCCCGGCAGCGGACAGATCGACGGTGTTGCGGGGGATCAGTTCATGGTGGCGCCTCCCCTGATCGTCACCCAGACAGAGGTGGACGAGATCGTGGGGCGCCTTGAGGAAGGACTTCGCGCTGCGGAAAAGCGTCTCCGTTCCTGATTTTTTCGTCGGAATACCGGTGGAAAGAGCATTCGATCCGCGTTGCCATAAAGAGAAGACGCGATGCTCCAGAAGGAAGGTGGTGAGGATGAGGGGAAGACGGAACAACGGGAGAGGTCGAGGACGAAATTCAAGGCGAGAGGTCGTTTCGGGAAAGGACCGCAATGGATTTTCCCGGAGGTGTCCATGAGAAAAGGAGGAGAGAGACTCATGAAGAAATTCTCCATCACTGTGACAGTGGCTCTTATCGGTGCGATTTTCCTGGGAGCGGCGGCGTTCGCTGCGACCACCTTCGTCACCATCGGGTCCGGCGGAGTGGGAGGCACCTATTACCCCCTCGGTGGTGCCATGGCTGAAGTCCTGAGTCAGGCGGACATCGGCGTGAAGGCCACCTCCCGTTCCACTTCGGCATCCCGGGAGAACTGCCGTCTCGTCGCCAAAAATACGGTCCAGATCGGCATGTCTATGGGATCCACGCTGTACCAGGCAGCGTTCGGTGTGGAAGCTTTCGAGCAGGACGGCAAACTTCCCCTGAACATCCTCATGAACATGTATCCCGCCCCGCAGCATCTGGTGACCACGTCGAAGACGGGAATCAAATCCCTTGAGGATCTCAAGGGAAAGCGCGTCTCCGTGGGTGCTCCCGGCGGTGGCGACCAGGTGCTCACCATGCTCATTCTCAAGGAGGCGGGTATCGATCCCGACAAGGACATCTCCAAGCAGCAACTCACGCAGCCCGAGGGCGTCATGGCGCTCAAGGACGGCAATGTGGATGCGGTGTTCTGGAATTTTGCAGCTCCCGGAGCCTCCGTCCTCGAAGTGGCGGCACAGCGTGACGTGGTTCTCGTTCCCCTTCCTCAGGATGTCGTGGACAGGGTCGTCGCGAACAATCCCTTCCTGGTGCCTCACAAGATCACGAAAGACACCTACCCCGGCATGGCTGAGGATGTCCTCACCGTGGCGGACGGCAATTATCTGGTCGTCCGGAACGACATGGACGAGAAACTCGCCTATGACCTGGTGAAGACTCTTGTGGAAAACCGGGAGAAATTCCTCCAGATCACTCCCCAGGCGGAGAACTTCGTTCCCGAGAAGGCGAGCATCGGCATCATCGATTTCCATCCCGGCGCCGTGAAATACTTCGAGGAGCAGGGTGTTTCCATGAAGAAATAAACCGATGGTCCGCGCTGCGGCGGATCGGGACTATCCGACCCCCCGCAGCGCGGACCCGGTACTCCACCGCGTTGTCGGCTCCTGAAAAGAGTGCGGCGGAGGCAGTGCGGTGGAGAGAACCCGCGGGGCGCCTGAACTCTCCGGGAGAGTTATTCCGGAGAACGAAAACGGTACGTCGCTCCAGACAGCCTGGGAGGTTCGGTCGGTATGGTCAATGAAAATGAAACGATGAAAACTCCGGAAGAAGCGTCCCTCGGGGAAAAGGAACTCCTGGAGGAACTCGAAGGACGTAAGCGGAATCTGCAGGGGTGGCGCTACTGGCTCGTGGCGGCCATCGCCATCGCCGCGTCGCTCTTCCACCTGTACACGGCGGCGTTCGGCCTGATGGCGGCGATTTATCAGCGGAGCATCCACTGGATGCTCATGGGAGTGTTGATCTTTCTTCTTTACCCGGTATCCAAGAAACGCCCCGGCGATCGCATCGATTTCTGGGATTGGATCTTTGCGGGGCTGCTCGTGATCGGGTGCATGAACATCATTCTTAACTGGGACGCCATCTCCATGCGGGAGGGCATGGCGATTCCGTCGGACATCTATCTCGGTGTCATCATGGTGCTCCTCGTTCTCGAAGCGGCGCGGCGTTCCATGGGATGGCCCCTTCCCATCGTGGCCATCGTGGCGATGCTCTATGCACTGTTCGGTCCGTACTTTCCGGGAATGCTCGCCCACGGCGGATTTCCGCTGGAGGAACTCGCACCCTTCCAGTATCTTCGGACCGACGGCATCTTCGGTGTTCCGCTGGGCGTCTCCGCGTCGTTTATCTTTCTCTTCGTTCTCTTCGGCTCTATTCTCAATGTGTCGGGAGCCGGGCAGTTCTTCATCGATCTCTCCCTGGCCCTTACGGGACGCAGTCAGGGTGGACCCGCGAAAGCGGCGGTGGTCGCGAGTGCCCTCATGGGGACCGTCTCGGGCAGTTCCGTAGCAAACGCGGTGACCACAGGGTCCTTCACGATTCCCCTCATGAAGCGGGCTGGCTATTCTTCGGAATTTTCCGGGGCCGTCGTTGCCGCGGCTTCCACGGGTGGACAGGTCATGCCCCCCGTCATGGGAGCGGCGGCGTTCATCATGGCCCAGTTCCTCGGTATTTCCTACTGGGAAATCGTCGTTGCTGCGGCGATTCCCGCGACGCTCTACTTCATCTCCATCATCGCCATGGTGCATTTTCGTTCGGGAAAACGGGGGATCATGGGCATTTCAGGAGTGGAACTGCGGAATGTGAAGGAGGTCTTTCGCGAGGGGTGGCACCTGCTGCTTCCCATCGTTGCCCTCGTGGGATTTCTCGCGACGGGCTATTCCGCGGTGAAGGCGGTCTTCTGGTCCATCATCTGTCTCATCGTCGCCTCCTGGCTCGGGCAGGAAAAATACCGCATGACGCCGCGGAGGATTCTGGATTCCCTCATCAACGGGGCGATCAACGCCGTGGAGGTCGCCGCGGCCTGTGCGTGCAGCGGTCTCGTCATCGGAGTCATCGGCATCACCGGTGTGGGACTGGCTTTCTCCTCCTTCGTGATGAGCCTCTCCCACGGCATTCTTCCCCTGGCGCTGATGCTTACCATGGTGGGCTCCATCATTCTAGGCATGGGTGTTCCCACCACGGCCCAGTACATCATCACCTCCACGCTTGCGGCTCCAGCCCTGGCCCAGATGGGCGTACCCCTCATGTCGGCCCACCTTTTCTGTCTCTACTTTGGCGTTCTCGCGGACGTGACGCCCCCGGTGGCGCTCGCCACCTACGCAGCGGCGGGACTTTCCAAGTCGAATCCTCTGAAGACGGGATTCGTCGCCCTCAGCGTCGCCGTGGCGGGATTCCTCGTCCCCTACATGTTCGTCTACAACAGCTACCTGCTCTTTCAGGGAAATCTGCTCCGCATCGTACTGGGGTGCGTCACGGCCCTCATGGGTATCATCGGGCTTTCCGCGGCAGTGCAGGGGTATTATGTGGCCCCCCTTTCGCTGCCTGAGCGTCTCGCGCTCTTCGTCGTGCCGTTCCTGCTCATCGTTCCGAACATCTACACCGATGCAGTGGCACTGGCACTGCTCATCGGTGTCTATCTTCTGCAGAAACACAAAGTGGGACGGGTGGTTGCCCCATCCGTGGCGGTTCCCCACGCATCGAACAGTGTCGGCAAGGAGGAGTGAGCATGTCGAAGAGAATCGTCAAACCTGTCCTGTCGGCCCGGGAAGCCGTGGCGGGCATTGCCGGCGGCGCAACGGTCATGATAGGGGGGTTCAACTACGGTGGTGTACCCTACACGCTTGTGGAGGCGCTTCTTGAGCAGGGCGCGACGAATCTGACACTCATAGCCAACGACACGGCCTACGACGACGTGGGGCACGGGAGGCTCGTCCGGGAAGGACGGGTGAAGAAAGTCGTCGCTTCGCATGTGGGACTCAACAAGACCACGCAACGCCTCTTCAACGAGGGAAAGATGGAGTTGGAACTCGTTCCCCAGGGAACCTTCGCGGAACGGATACGGGCGGGGGGGTTTGGTCTGGGAGGAATCCTCACTCCTACCGGCGTGGGTACCGTCGTGGAGGAGGGGAAGCAGGTTCTGGAGGTGCAGGGAAAACGCTATATTCTGGAGCTTCCTCTCCGGGCGGACGTGGCTCTTCTGCGGGCCTTCCGCGCCGACACCATGGGAAATCTCACCTACCGGGGGACGAACCGGAATTTCAATCCCGCCATGGCGACCGCAGCGGATCTGGTCATCGCCGAGGTGGACGAGATTCTTTCGCCGGGAGGGCTCGACGCGGAGGACATCGTCACGCCGGGCATTCTCGTGGATATTCTCGTCATGAAGGGGGATTCCTACTATGCTTCCAGAACTTGATGAAGAACGGGTGCGCCACCGAATCGCCCGGCGCATCGCCATGGAGTTCGAGAACGGGGATGTGGTGAATCTGGGGATCGGTATTCCTACGCTCGTCTCGGACTACATTCCCGAGGACGTGCACGTGATCTTTCAGACTGAAAACGGCGTGGTGGGGGCGGGGCCGAAACCGGAAAAGGAGGATCTGCGCTACATCGGTGCGGGAGGACGGTGTCTCTCCGTGCTTCCGGGAGGGGCCTGCATCGCCAGTGATCTCAGCTTCGGCCTCATTCGGGGTGGACACCTGGATGCCACGGTGCTCGGCGCACTCGAGGCGGATCAGGAGGCGAATCTCGCCAACTGGATGATTCCCGGCAAAATGGTCCCCGGCATGGGTGGCGCCATGGACCTGGTCACGGGAGCCCGCCGGGTGATCCTCGCCACGACGCACACGAACAAGAAGGGAGAGCCCAAAATTCTTCGGAAGTGCCGGCTTCCTCTCACGGGAAAGGCCGTGGTGAGCCTCATCGTGACGGAATTCGCGGTGCTCCGTTTCCGGGAGGGAAAACTGGTGCTCGAGGAAATTGCCCCGGAGGTTACACTCGACCAGGTGCGGGCCGCGACGGAGGCGGAATTTGTCGTTGCGGATCCGCTGCTGCCGATGAAGGGCATCGAAAAGGAAGAGGTGGTCGCATGAGACGGGCGGTGATCCTTGCCGCGTGCCGTACTGCGGGGGGCAAATTCGGCGGAGCACTGGCGGAAATGGATGCGCCCCGGCTGGGTGCGTTAGCTCTGAGGGAGGCCGTGCGGAGGGCGGGAATCAACGACGATGTCGTGGAGGAGGTCATCCTCGGCAACGGCTGGCAGGCCGGGGTCGGCTCCAATCCGGCTCGTATTGCCACGGTGGAATCGGGCCTTCCCGAAACGGTTCCGGCGTTCACGGTGAACAAGCGCTGCGGCTCCGGTTTGCGCACGGTCATGCTCGCTGCAGACCGGGTGCGCCTCGGCGACGCGGCGGTGATTCTTGCGGGAGGAATGGAGAGTGCCTCCAACGTGCCCTACCTGCTCAAGAAAGCCCGCTGGGGGCATCGCATGGGCGACGTGCCGACCTTGGACGCACTTCATGCGGACGGATTTTTCTGCCGGATGGCGGGGATGCTCATGGGCGCCACGGCGGAGATTCTTGTGGAAGAGTATGGTATTTCCAGGAGGGAACAGGACGAATTCGCACTGCGGAGTCATCGTCTGGCCGTGCGGGCCGTGGAGACCGGGGCCTTCCGGGACGAGGTTTTTCCCGTTCGGTTGAAGGACAGGAAAAAGGGGGAGATTGCCTTCGACACGGAGGAAATACCCCGGGCGGACACCTCTCTGGACAGACTCGCCGCACTGGAACCCATCTTCACGAAGGGCGGCACCGTCACGGCGGGAACAAGCTCGGCTCTCTGCGACGCCGGAAGCGCTCTTGTCGTGGCCGATGGGGAATGGGCTGCGGCACAGGGGCTTCATCCCATGGCGGAAATCCTGGGGTACGCATCGGCGGCGTGCGCTCCCGATCACATGGGGCTCGGTCCGGTCTACGCGGTGCCGAAGGCGCTTCAACGGAGCGGATTCGCCCTGGAGGACATGGAACTCATCGAGCTGAACGAAGCCTTCGCCGCGCAGGTTCTGGCGGTGCACCGGGCACTTCCCTTCGACATGGACCGCTGCAATGTCAGGGGTGGTGCCATTGCTCTGGGGCATCCTATCGGCGCCACGGGAGCGAAGATTCTCACCACACTTCTCTACGCACTCCGTTCGCTGGACAAGGAACTCGGACTCGCCACTGCCTGCATCGGCGGAGGACAGGGTGTGGCTCTCGTGGTCCGTCGCCTGGCCTGACGTTTCTGCGACTCCGGAGAGCGCTCCGCACCTCCCGGCGCGGCTCGCGCTCTCCGGAGGAAGGTTTACTCGTCGGTGCGTTTCATCGCGATGGGATGGACGAACTCCACGTGTGTTTCCGCATCCCAGGGAAAGAGGATCCACGTGTCCTGGCTCACTTCGGTGACGAACGTGTTCACCAGGGGCCTTCCGTCGGGCTTTGCGTAGACCGTGGCGAAATGCGCGGTGGGAAAGATGTCGCGGACGATCTTGGCGGTCTTGCCCGTATCCACCAGGTCGTCCACGATGAGGAGTGTTTCCTCCTCCCTGTCCAGACATTCCACCTGCTTGAGAATGGCGGGTTCTCCCTGGGTGCGCAGGGTGTAGCTGGAGATGCACACCGTGTCCACGAGGCGGATGTCGAGTTCTCTGGCGATGATCGCCGCGGGAACGAGTCCTCCCCTGGCGACGGCGATGATCCGGGTCCAGGGACGAAGAGCGACGAGACGCCATGCGAGAGCGCGGCAATCCCGATGAAGCTGTTCCCACGAGACGGGGAAAGTTTTGTGATAGCGGTCACCGGCGGACATGAACGAACTCCTCCTTGAGATGGGATAGGGATGGCGGTGCGGAGGAGCGCCGGGATGCACATGCACACTCCTCCGGGAACTTTCTCATCCGGAGCGGTGTAAAGGCTTTCGCCGCCGCGAGCGGGGCGCTGCGGCGGCGAAAGCTGTGCCCATTCCAGCAAAACGGCTTACAAGGCGTTCCACGGCCACTCGGAAGTGATGCCGAACCAGGCGAGGAAGCTTGGGCCGCAGAGGATCGCCGCGATTCCACCCAGGGCGAGAAACGGACCGAGCGGAATCGCGTCCTTACGCTTCGCCTTCCCCGTGACGAGGAGCAGCACCGCCCAGAATCCCCCGAGGAGAAAGCCGAAATAGAGTGCGGTGCCGGTCATTTTCCATCCCAGAATGCTTCCGAGGCCCGCCATGAGATGTGCGTCTCCCCACCCCATGCCTCCACGGCTCAAAAGGATGATGCAGGCGATGATACCGTACCCGAGCGCGGCGCCGAGCAGGCCGTCCGTGAGGCCCTGTCCGCCGCCCCCGATGCGGAGCAGGAGCCCCATGGCTCCCGGGGCGAGGGCGAAGAGGTCGAAGATGTAGCCGCTGTAGATGTCCGTGAGGGCATTCAGATAGAGGGAATAAGCCGCCGTCGAGGCGAGCAGGAGGGGGAGAAGGGCCTTCCCGTTCACAACACCTTCCGGAAGGGCCTGTCCCCAGCGTGCCGTCACAAGTGCGCCGATGAGGGCACAGACAAACTCCACATAGAAATAGGATTTCGGGATGACCGCGCCGCAGGTGCGGCAGCGCCCCCTCTGCACGAGCCAGGACAGGAGCGGAATCAGTTCGGAGGACGTAAGAAAGGTTCCGCAGGTGTCGCAACGGGAGCGGGATTTTCCCCACCAGGACTCCCCCGCGACGGTACGGCGGGCCACCACGTTCAGGAAGGATCCCAGAACGCTTCCGAGCAGGAAGCCGAAAGAGAAAAGAACGACCAGCCACACCAAGGGCACCGCCTCCAGCGTTTCTGTGTGCGGGAAATGGTATAGTTATAACAGTATTCTTTCGGAAATTCACCGGGGAATTCCGTTGGTTTCTTTCTCGCCGTCCGGGCGGGGAGGAACAGCGCTGTCGCTTGAGGAGGAGGATTCCGTGTCCATGTCGGTCCATTCTTTCGGCAAGGCTTCGTCGTTGTTGCGCCTGGTATTGTTCCTGCCGGTCCTCGCAGGAGTGTTTCTTTTCGACCCCTTGCCGCGGAAGGCGTGTGCTGCGGGGAACCGGGTGGAGGATCTCCTCGTTTCCATGACTGTGGAAGAAAAGGTAGGGCAGATGATGATCGGCTTTTTCCGGGGGAATTCCCTGTCTCCGGAATTTGCCCGGCGCCTCGAAACGGTGCGCCTCGGGGGTGTCATCCTCTACAGCGTTTCCGGTAATGTGGAGAGCACGTCCCAGGTGGCCGGGCTCGCACGGGGAATCCAGACGTGCGCCGCAAGCGCAGATGTCCTGCCGCTCTTCATCGCCATCGACCAGGAGGGAGGGCTCGTCTCCCGTCTCACGAGCGGGGTCACGGTCTTTCCGGGGAACATGGCTCTCGGCGCGACGGGCGAAACGTCTCTCGCCGCCACGCAGGCGCGCGTGCAGGCCCGGGAGCTGCGCATCCTCGGCATCACATGGAACTATGCTCCCGTGACGGACGTGAACAGCAATCCCGCGAATCCCATCATCGGCATCCGCTCCTTCGGTTCCGATCCGGGGCTCGTGGCGGACATGGGAACGGCCATGATCGCCCCCTACGCAGGAGAGCGTGTCCTCTGCACGGCAAAGCACTTTCCAGGCCACGGGGACACGGACACGGATTCCCACCTGGGGCTGCCCGTGCTCCGCAAGGACAGAGAGGAACTGGAGAAAGTGGAACTCGCTCCCTTCCGGGCCATGATCGGGCGAGGTGTGCCGGCGATCATGACGGCCCATGTGGAAGTTCCCGCCCTGGAGCCCGACGGTGCAGCCCGTCCCGCCACACTTTCGTCGGCGATTCTCCAGGATCTTCTCCGGGAGGAAATGGGATTCGAGGGACTTCTCGTGACGGATTCCATGGGCATGGGGGCCATCGACCAGCACTGGGGCATGGAGGAGGCTTCGGTTCTTGCCGTGCTCGCCGGAGCGGACATGCTCATTTTCGGAGCCGACAAAGGGCACGAACCGGAGGAGCAGGATGGGGTCTTCACGTTTCTCGTCGAGGCGGTGCGGAGCGGACGGATTCCGGAATCCCGCATCGACGGGGCCGTGGCCCGCATCCTTCGTGCGAAGGAAGCTCTGGGCATCCTTGACGACCCTTGGCCAAGAGAGGGCGATCTGGATCGGCTGGCGGCGCCGGAATCCCTCGCGGTGGCGGAGGAGATCGCCGAGCGAAGCGTGACGCTGGTGCGGAATCCGAACCGAGGGGGCTCCGGAGGATGCGCCGTGTCCGGAGGCGCGAAGACATCGGTCCTTCCTCTTGCGGGTGAGAAAATTCCTCTCGTCTGGCCTGAGGAATACGAATCTGCTCTGGCGCCGCTCCTGCTGGAATGTCCTGGCTTTGTGCCGATGCTTCTTCCCCTCGACCCGGCGTCGGAGGACGTGGAGACGGCATGTGCGGCTCTGGAGGAGCGGGAAACGGTCTTTGCGGGGAGCTACGATCTGCACCGCAACGCCGGGTGGAAAGCTCTCCTGCGTCGCCTTGGGGAGGAACGGCTCGTGCTCCTTTCCGTTCGCTCCCCCTACGATCTGCTCCATGTGGAGGACGTGTGCGGATATCTGGTGACCTATGGAGACCGTCCCGCCTCCATGAAAGCCCTCGGCCGCATTCTCTCGGGAGTGTCGCCCCCGAAGGGGCATCTCCCTGTGGAGCTTCCGGGGCTCTACCCCAGAGGGTGGGGATTGGAGCGGTTCTAAATCTCTTGCCCGTCT
>NZ_JARKPW010000203.1:0-9025 GCF_029975095.1 Aminiphilus sp. | reverse complement strand
GTTCTCGCTCCTGCATCGCCGCACCAGGGAAAGATGCCCTTCGAGAAGATATCCCATGGTAGGCACAAGTCCCAGCGTTCCACCGCTCCGGAGGCGACGGAGTTCCTCCCGCAAGGCCGAACGTTCCGTTACATGTCGCATGCGCATCACCGTCCCTGCACGAACTCGGGAAACCGCGGAAAGGCTTCCGTTTCGCTACGGTATCACAAGGTGACCGCATTTTCCATAATGACTTCCAAAACATACGACATCAGCATCCGTGGAGATTTCGAGAGAACCCGTTGCCTTCGATGAGGACAACACGTAAACTATTACTGCGCTTCTCAGGCATTTTGCAGCACCGATACGATGGAGAAGGTGACGATGAAGCGTCGTCATCCTCGAAAAGATCTCCACGCGAAAGGGATTCCCCTGTCGTGCGGAGACGTTTTCACCGATTTCCGGGAGGGGCTCTCCAAAGAAACGGGGGTATGGCCATGAAGGCTCTTCGCATCCCGAATGTCTCCTCTCACCTCTCTTCGTCCCGGGCCTCCCGATACGGAGTTCTCCTCTGCGTCCTCCTGGGACTCCTGTGCACCGGCTGGGTCGCCGCCTTCCAGAGAGAACGCTCTCATGCGCTTTTCCGGGAACGTTTCGAACGGGACGCGGCACTCCGTGCCACCGCCGTCGCGGACCACCTCCGGGAACGGCTTCTCGAAATCAGCGCACTACGGCGCTTCTTCGAAGGATCCGACGTCGTCACCCCTGAGGAATTCAGCACGTTCACCGCCCCGGTGCTGCACGACCGCAACGGTCTCCGGGGGTTCTTCTGGGCTCCCCTCGTGGTCTCTCCACTGCCGGATCGACAGGAACGACGCACCGTTCTTCCCGAACGGGACGTTCATCCCATGAAAATCCGCGATTGGGGCGAGGATGCCGCGGACGATCAGAACTCCGCCTCTCCCCGTGCGCTCACCTGCCCCGTTTTGTACCTTGAGGCCGAGCCCGAGCTTGCCCGCCTGCAGGACACGGATCTTCTCACGATTCCCGCCGTGCAGGGCGCCCTGGAACGCGCCTGGGGAGGCGAACGCCTCGCCGTCTCGGGGCGTTTTTCCCCTGAAGGGGGCGCCTCGGAGCAGTTTCTGGTGTTCGGCCTGGAGCCGGTTTTTCGGGTCCGCCGTCATGGAATCGACGACGCGGAAACAAAAGAACTTCTCGGCTTCGTGGGAGGTGTTCTTGCGCCCTACGACGTGCTCTCGGCGATCATCACCGCGACGCAACCCCTCGGCCTCCCCACCTGGGTCGTCGATCTCTCCGCTCCCTCGGAACAACAGGCGCTCGCCTTTTGGAAACCGCGTCTGGAGGCCCCGGAAAACGCCGCCGCACCGCCGGACCACCTTCGGAAGCTCCGGGAGTTCCCCCTCGGAGACCGCCAATGGGCCGTGAAAATCCGTCCCGGGAGCATCTACGTGACGAACAATCTTCCCCGCGGACACCTCTGGGTTCCGCCTCTCGGGGTGCTCCTCACCGCTCTCTTCGGCTCCGTTCTCTTCCTCTCACTCTCCCGGCAGGAACACGCCGAGTCCCTGGTGCTGCTCCGAACCGCCGCCCTCCGCACGGCGGAAGAGCGCCTCCGCATGGCGCTCGAAGGCGCGGACGCGGGAGTATGGGACTGGGATACCGCATCTGGAGAGATCGTCATGAGTTTCCGGGGATACACCATGCTGGACTATGCGCCGGGAGATCTGTCCTCGTCCTTTGCGGCGTGGCGCTCACTCCTCCACGACGAGGACGGAGCATGCTTCGACGACGCCCTGAATCGCTGCATGACCGGAGACACGGCATTCTTCGACATGGAATGCCGCATGCGTTCCCGGGGCGGTTCCTGGCAGTGGATTCTCTGGAAGGGAAAGGTGGTCGAGCGGAACGACCAGGGGAGAGCGTTGCGTTTCGCGGGCGTCCTTGTGGATGTCACGCCCCGCAAGCAGGCGGAGGTCGCCCTCCGGGAGGCGATGGAGCGCCTCGAACTCGTCCTCGAAGCAGCTCAAATAGGCGTCTGGGAATGGGAACCCGAAAAGGGCGCATTCCATCCGGACAGTCGATGGACATCCATGCTCGGCTACTCTTCCTCCGACGAAACGCCTTTCACCACGGAGGAGCTTCTCACGCTCATCCACGAGAAAGACCTCCCCGGCCTCCGCCACGCCCAGGAGATGCTCCTCGCGGCAGGAACGAATCGCATCGAGACGGAAGCGCGTCTCCGTGCGAAGGATGGTTCCTGGCGCTGGATGCTCAGCCGGGGACGGGCGATCGACGACGGGGGGACGACAGGCGGGAGCATGCCCCGCCGCGTGGCGGGCATTCAGCTCGACATCACGGACAGGAAGGAGATGGAGGCGCGGCTGCAAAATTCCCTGCACGAAAAGGAAGTGCTTCTCCGGGAGGTCCACCACCGGGTGAAGAACAACCTCCAGATCATCTCCAGCCTCCTGTCGCTCCAGCTCCAGGAGGTCCGCGATCCCTTCGCCCGGGAACATCTCACGGAGACGCTCACGAGAATCCGCTCCATGGCTCTCATCCACGAGCACCTCTACAAACAGGAATTCTTCTCGGCGATCCTCATGGCCACGTACACGGCCGACCTGGTCCTCCACATTAGGAGCCTCTACGGTAAGGCAGGACATGAACTCCGCTTCGTCCTCGCCATTCCCGAGACGCTGCTCGTCGACCTGGACCAGGCGATCTGCTGCGGTCTCATCCTCACCGAATTGCTGACGAACGTGCTTCGTCACGCCTTTCCTCCGGGACACGAACGAAAACCCGAGGTGAAGATCACCCTGCGCGAGGGGGAGGGAAACCTTCTCGTCCTTGACGTCGCCGACAACGGGGTGGGCCTCCCGGAGGCCGTTCTGACGGAAAAGGAACATTCCCTCGGATTGCGCATCGTCCATGCCCTTGCCCGGCAGCTCGACGGAACGATGACCCTCCGGAACGCCGAAGGGTGCACCGCCCGCCTGACCTTCGCACGCACCTCCAGAGGAAACGCCGCAACGCATGCTCTCTAGCGGGCGACACGGCACTGGAATGGAGAGCGGTATGTGATCGCACGTCCTTTCGGCGGGGCTGAAAAGAAAAGGACGCCACTCCCTCGCCGCTACATGGCCGCCCTGTAAAGTTCCCGGATCGTTTCGACGCTCGCCTTTCTGGGGTTGGTGCGCCCGATCTCCTCCTGATCCGCCTGGCGTGCGAGTTCCCCGAGATCCTCGCTCTTCACCCCGAGACGCGCCAGCGACGCGGGAATGCCCACGTCCTCCGCGAGCCGCCCCATGGCCTGGAGCGTCGTCTCCGCGTTCTCCCCGGAAGAATGCCAGGAGCGCACGATGCCCAGATGTTCTCCCAGGAGGGAGAACTTCTCGAAGCAGGTCACGGCGTTGTAGCGTTCCACGTGAGGAAGGAGCAGGGCGTTGAGGACGCCGTGGGGAAGATTGTACTTCGCTCCCAGAGGGTGGGACATGGCGTGCACCAGCCCGAGTCCCGAGTTGTTGAACGCTGCTCCGGCGAGAAAGGCTGCGTGGGTCATCATTTCTCGCGCCTCGCGGTCGTTTCCGTCCCGCACCGCCCGGGGGAGGAAATCGAAGACGAGCCGTGCCGCCTTCAGGGAGAGCGCCTCCGTGAGAGGCGAGGCGTTGAGGGACACGAGGGACTCCACCGCGTGGGAGAGCGCATCCATGCCCGTGGCGGCAGTCAGTCCGGGGGGCATGGAGAGCATGAGTTCCGGATCGTTGATGGACACGTCCGGGGTGAGACGCCAGTCCGCCAGGGTCATCTTCACGTGGCGCTCCGTGTCGGTGATGACGGCGAAGCGGGTGATCTCGCTGCCGGTTCCCGCGGTGGTGTTGATGGCCACGAAGGGAGGCAGGGCGATCCGAAGCCGATTGGTCCCCTCGTAGTCCCGTATGGACCCTCCGTTGGTCACCACGGCACCGATGGCCTTTGTGCAATCCATGGCGCTTCCGCCCCCGATGGCCACCAGCGCATCGCACCGCTCGGCCCGATAGAGCGCGGCTCCCTCCTCCACAAGCACGTCCGTCGGATTGGGCAGCACCTTCACGAAGGGCACAGAGGCGATTCCCTCCCTGCTCAGGTGTTCCGCCGCGAGGGCGGCGTGCTCCTCCCCGGGATGGGCCGCGGCGGCGGCGATGAGGACCCTGCTCCCGCCGAGCGTACGAATCCAGCTCCCCACCTTGGCGACGGCACCGAAATCAATGAGGTTCACCGCAGGAAGATAATAGCTTCCCGGCATGGTTGTTCCCCCTTTCTCGAAATACAGGACGACGGAGAGGCGGCTCTTCCGCCGCATTCTCTTTCCACAACTCCTTCGCGCCCGATACGAGAAGTCTTCCAGACCGATTCCGAGGATGCAAGCAGCGGAGGTTTCGTTTTTCCATCCTCCTGACGTCTCCCAAGAGAGACGCCGACCAGGGCCGGAGGCGAAAGCTCCCCGGCCCGGACACGAATGCCGAAGATCCCCCGGCACTTCCGGAATGTTCGGGGGAAATACTCCTCCATGTTGCGAGAGAAGAAGAACACACTGTTGCAAAACTCATTCGACCGAAGAGCGTTCGGAGAAATTCTTTGTGAAACCCGCCGTCGTTCCCTTGTTTAAGGGACCTCCGAAAAAACGCTACGTCGGCCTCGGAACAAGGCGATGTGATCAAAAACGAGAGAAACACACTCCCTGAAGCAGAGTCTCTTCAAGGAAACCCAGCAGGTCCTGAGATTACACGCCGCATTGACGCACCGTCCCGTCGGCAGCGGAATGCGTCCGACCGGAAAGCCGGATCGCGCCCTTGCTTCACTGGAGGTCGTTCTGTCTCTTCTGCCGTGCGTCCTCCCGAAAGCTCCAAGGGACTCGATCAGACTCACCGCACCTGCCATCGCTTCTCCAGAAGCTGCAGCGCGCCTCCGGCGACGCTCGTCAGCAGAAGATAAATGCCCCCCACCAGCAGAAAGGTCTCGAAGGAGGCGTAGGTCACGCTCCGGACCTGCTGCCCCACCATGGTCAGCTCCGTGATGGCCAGGGTGGAGAGCAGGGAGGATTCCTTGATGAGGGTGACGAATTCGTTTCCGAAGGCGGGAAGCATGTTCCGCACCGCTTGGGGAAGAATGATGCACCGCATGGTCTGCCCGTAGGAAAGCCCGAGAACCCGAGCAGCCTCCCAATGCCCCTTGGGAACACCCTCTATCCCTCCCCGGACGATCTCTCCCACGTAGCCTCCGGAGTTGATGCCGATGCCGATGATCCCCGCGACGAAGGCGGGGAGATTGACGCCGAGGGAGGGCAGGCCGAAATAGATGAGAAAGAGCTGGATCAGGAGGGGTGTTCCCCGTATGACGTAGATGTAGGTCGCCGCCAGCGCCCTCAGGGGAAGGATCGGGACGACCCGTAGCGCCCCCACGAGAACGCCGATGACGACGCCCATGGAGAGCCCGAAGAGTGAGGCCTTCACGGTGATGAGCAACCCCTGGACGAACATGTGCCCGTAGGGCGCCAGAACGGAGAAGTCGAGGGTCATCGCCGTCCTCCTTCCTCCGCCACCAGGGCGGTGCCGAAATGCGCGGACATGCGATGGAGAAAGCTCTTCGTGCGCGGCATGCGGGGGTTCAGGAAGAGCGCTTCCGGAGCCCCTTCCTCGACGATGTTGCCATCGGCCATGAAGATGACCCGGTGGGAGACCTCCCGAGCGAAGAGCATCTCGTGGGTGATGATCAGCATGGTCATCCCCGACGCGGCGAGGTCGGTCATGACCTCAAGGACCTCCCCGACAAGTTCCGGGTCCAGGGCGCTGGTGGGCTCGTCGAAGAGCATGATCCGAGGCTCCATCGCGAGAGCCCTGGCGATGGCCACCCGCTGCTGCTGCCCTCCCGAGAGTTGGGCCGGACGGGCACCGAGCTTGTCCCCGAGGCCGACCCGTTCGAGAAGGGCAGCCCCTCTTTCCTGTGCGGCTTCGGGGGCGAGCCCGAGCACCCGGACGGGGGCGAGACAGACGTTCTCCAGCGTGGTGAGATGCGGCCAGAGGTTGAACTGCTGAAAGATCATCCCCACGAGATGCGCCATGGCCTTGTTCCGGAGACGCCCTCCGTCCACGCGTTCTCCGTGGAGGAGAATCTCCCCCTGCTGTATCTCCTCCAGACAACAAATGCAACGGGCCAGCGTGCTTTTTCCAGAGCCGCTGGGCCCGATGACGGACACCACTTCCTTCTCCTCGATGCGCAGATCGACTCCCTGAAGCACGGTCAGGGCACCGAAGGACTTGTGCAGTCCCCTCACCTCGACGGCAGCCACCATAAAACCATTCCTCCCCTTTGACAGAACAACGCCCACATCTTATTATGATGTGCCGAATCATGCCAGAGAGTGCATTTTTTTGCTTTTCGCGCAACTCTGGTATAGAAGGGCGTCTTCGTTTTTCCGTCTCGCGTTTCGATTTCCACAAGGCACTACCATATCACTGAGGAGGGAAAAGAACATGAAAAAAAGTCTCGCAATCGCATTGACCACGGCATTGGTGTTCCTCTTCGCCTTCAGCCCGGCGGGGGCGGCGATCCTTGAGAAGGAGACGATCCTCGTCGGAACGGAGAGCACCTATCCTCCCTATGAATTCAGGGACAAGGACAACAATCTCCAGGGATTCGACATCGACCTCACCCACGCCCTCGCGGAGAAGCTCGGCAAAAAGGTTGAGTGGGTGGATATGCCCTTCGACAGCCTCATCCCCGCCCTCCTCTCGGGCAAGATCGACCTCATCGCCGCAGGCATGAGCGCCACGGAAGAACGTGCCAAGCGGGTCGCTTTCACGACGCCCTACGAAATTTCCCTGAGCACCTTCATCGTCAAGGCCGGACGAGAGGACATCAAGAGTCTGGAAGATCTGAAGGGCAAAACCGTCGCCGCACAGTTGGGGACCGTTCAGGACACCTATGCCGGAACCATCGAGGGCGTCGAGGTGAAGCGCTTCCAGAAGTTCGACGACTGCGTCCGTGAAGTGGCTCTCGGCCGGGTGGACGCCACCCTCATGGACCGCCCCGTGGCGGTGAAGTTCGTCGACCAGAAGGATTTCGCGGGACAGGTGCAGCTCGCCTTCGACCAGGAGATCACCGGAACGGGAAAAGCCTTGGCGACGCGCCTCGATGAGACGGCCTTCCTGGAAGGACTCAACAAGGCGTTGAAGGAGATGGACGACACGGGCAAGCTCCAGGAACTTCGGGACAAGTGGATGCAGTACTGATCCCGACGTTTCGCACCCTTTCCCAGCGGACCTTTCTGCGACAAGCCCCGGGCGAATGCCCGGGGCTTGTCGTCATCCCGCCTCCACCTTCCGCCGCGAACACCGAGAAAACGAAGGACCGCCGCGATGTCCCCGGAAAGCGCCCGCCCGACGAATGCCGTGAGCCATTCTTCCGCATTGTCTCTCCACAAGGCGGAGTGGTATTGTGGTCCTCGAAACGCAACTCCCGGGCTTCCGGCGGAGCAGCACCGGGAAGAAGGCGCCCGCCCGGAAGGATCCACGGACACAGGGCGGAAAAGGACGCCCGACGGGAAGTTTTTCGACATAACGGACTGTGCGGGAAGGTTTTCCGCACGGATTTCGCCATTTTTCCGTCACGAGGAGGGTCTTTCATGAATGTGGAAACAGTGTCCATCCGAGGTTCCTTCGGAGACGAAAGGGTCCTGCTGCATCTCGCCGGGACGGATTATCCGGGGCCGCTCGTCCTTCTGTTTCACGGCGTCCACGGGTGCGCCGACATGACCGAGGGAAACAAGTACGGGGAAATAGCCCGGCTCCTGCTGCAACAGCGCATCGCCTCCTGTCTCGTGGAAACGAGCCGCCTGCGCCGGGACCGGGAGACCTTCGGGGAAGACCGCGGCAGATGGGCCGAAGAAGCCTTTCGGGGCAAAACCTTCTCTCAGGACCTGTGGGACATCTTCGCCGCCTTTCGCCACGTGCAAACGCGCTTTCCCGAACGCGCCCTCTGGCCCTGGGGATTTTCCCTCGGGGGCATCGAATCCCTCTTTCTTCTGGGAGGCACGCCACCGCTCGTCCCCGGCTGCGAGGAACTCCCGGAGCCGGACGTCTCCGGCGCTTCGTGCCTCTTCCTCTCCGGAAGCGGCGACGCCCTCAGGCCCGAGGCGCAGGAAAGCCGGAAGCTTCCCATCCTGGACTCGCTCTTCGCCCAGGCGAGTCTGCACGAGGCCGCCCGGAGGACGCGGGTGCGACACCTCACGGCGTTCTATGGCAGCGAGGACACCACGTTCCCCGAGGAAGCCTGCAGGAGGCTCGCGAATCTGGTGCACTGCGAGGGCGAGAACAGGCGCTTTCTGGTCCTCGACGGGTGTGACCACCCCTTCCGCACGCTCCGGGGCATCCCGTCCCAGGAGCCGATCCGGAACATGTGCGCCGTCGTCGCGGCGCTTCGGGACGCGCTCTTTCCGGAACTGCGCCTTCTTCCTCAGACGTAGATGTTGAAACTCTCTCCCGTATCGAGGGGGTGGATATCCCGGAGACGCCGTTCGTCCACCACGACGGAAATGACGTATCCCGCCCGTTCCCCGTTGGTGTCGATGCGCCCGAAGGCTCCCAGGGGAACGGGCGTAGAGGCGATACTGCCGATGAGTTCCGCGAACAGGGGAAGAAACTCCATGGCATTCATCGTAAATCCCTCCTGACGGCGGTGCTCGCGGGGCAGAAAACTCCCTCGGAGAGCGGCGTCACTTCTTCCACTCCGTGCGAACCCGGGAGAGAGTCCGCTCCAGAAGCTCACGGAGCGCCGCGAACGTGAACGGTTTGGCCAGATAGTCGTCCATTCCGGCGGCAAGACAACGTTCACGGTCGTCTTCCATGGCGTTGGCGGTCATGGCCACGATGGGCGTGTGCATTGCCGTTCCCTGGCGGCGGCGCATCTCCCGGGTCGCCTGGTAGCCGTCCATGACGGGCATGGAACAATCCATGAACACCAGGTCGAAGAGCTCCTTCTCGAACCGCTC
>NZ_JARKPW010000200.1:0-7351 GCF_029975095.1 Aminiphilus sp. | reverse complement strand
TACTTCTTCCCCAATCTGCAGCACCTCACCATGGTGCTCTGCCTTGTTCTCTTCACGTTTTCCCTGGAGTGGCGGGTGGGGCTCTACGTGTTGGTCACGCTGCCCATCTACATCGCCCTCATGTCCTTCTTTCAGCGCACGCTTTCCCGTGCGGCCCGCACGGCGCGGGAACGGCTCTCCGAGCAGAACGGCACCGTCCTCGACATTCTCGCCGGGGCCAAGGAGATTCGGCTCTACCAGCAGCTGCCCGAGGCGGCGCGGCGTTTCGGTGAGGCGGCGGACCGGTTCGCCGAGGCCAACATCCGCTCCGCCTGCATCGGGGAGTGGTCCTACAACACCATGGAACTCTTCGCCCGGGCGCTTACCACGCTTCCCTTTCTCGTGGGAGGATTTCTCATCATCGATCTGCTGACTCGTCACGTGGTGCCCGGGAAGGGCGTGATCCTCATGGACGGCCGGCCCATCGAAAGCTACAATCTGCCCCTCTACCTGCTTCATTTCGCCTGCGTCAGCCAGACTCCCTACATCTTCCGCACCAGCGTGCTGGAGAACATCGCCGCGGGATGGTACGACGTGCCCCGGGACATCATCGTCGACGCGGCGCGGCGGGTGGGCCTGCACGAGGCGATTCTGCGCCTGCCCCAAGGATACGACACCCCTCTCCGCGCCGAGGGAACCACTCTCTCGGGAGGCCAGCGCCAGCGCCTCGCCCTGGCCCGGGCACTCGTGCGCGATCCCGAGGTGCTTCTGCTCGACGAATTCACCTCCGCCCTCGATCGCGCCACCGAAGAGGCCCTCCTCGACGATCTGCTCGCGGGCTTCCGAAACCAGACCATCCTCTGCGTCACCCACTCCGAGGCCGTGGCGAGTCGGTTCGACCGCATCGTGCACCTCGCCAAGCTCTAGGCCCTTTCAGGTCCGCACCCGTTCCTCCGCTTTTTCCGGAGGGGCGTCCGGAAAGACGCAGACGAGGGATTTTCCGTGCGTGAGGTGCTCCCAAAGGCACCTGTTGCAGGAGAGGCATTTCGCCCGGGAGCGGTCGCCCTCCGCCCAGCGGTTGACGAGTCCCGGTTCCCGGATGTAGGGGCGGCACAGAGAGACGAAATCCGCCTCGCCGCGTTGAAGGATCTCTTCCATGAGCGAGGGCGTGCGCAGCCCCCCTGAAGGGTCACCAGGGCACTGCCCCGAACCGCCGCCGGCCTCCGCGCTCTTTGCAGAACGGTCATCCTTCTGTAGCGGAACTGTGACCTCCCGCCGATATAATCGCCGAAAAAGCGGGCAGGAGCAGCAGTTTTTCCGCCCGAGGCGACGAAGGGCGGAGAATCAGCCCGGGGAGGGCCGCATGAGCGACGCATATCTGGACATCAGGGAAATCTCCAAACGGTTCGGCTCGTTTTCGGCGCTTCGGAACATTGCATTTTCCCTGGCGAAGGGGGAGTTCGTCTGTCTCCTCGGTCCCTCGGGGTGCGGCAAGACGACCCTGCTCCGGATCGTCGCCGGGCTCGAATCCCCCGATGAGGGGCACGTCCTCCTCCAGGGGCGAGACATCACCCGGATCCCTCCGGCGGAGCGCCGTTTCGGCATCGTCTTCCAATCCTACGCGCTTTTTCCCAACATGACCGCCCGCAAAAACATCGCCTACGGTCTCGCCTGCAGAGGAATGGACGCGGAGGCGACCGACGCCCGCGTCCGGGAGGTGCTCCGTCTCGTCCATCTGGAACATCTGGGGGACAAGTACCCGGCGCAGATGTCGGGGGGGCAGCAGCAGCGCGTCGCCCTCGCAAGGGCTCTCGCTCCCTCGCCGGAGATGCTTCTCCTCGACGAGCCGCTTTCCGCCCTGGACGCGAAGGTCCGGGCGGAGCTGCGCCAGGAGATCCGTTCGCTCCAGAAGGAACTGGGCATCACCACTGTCATGGTCACCCACGATCAGGAAGAGGCGCTGACCATGGCGGACCGGGTGGTGGTGATGAACGAGGCCGAGCTGGAGCAGATCGGCACGCCCACCCAAATCTACGAAAGACCCGCGTCGGTCTTCGTCGCCGACTTCATCGGAACGATCAACTTCATCGAGCGAGGGGATCGGCTGGAGGCCATACGCCCGGAGCATATTCGCGTTCTCGACGCGGCGAGCCGCGACGGGCATCCCGCGACGATCCGGAGCGTCGAGTTCCGGGGGCCCTTCTACCGGATGAGCCTCTGCCAGAACGAGCAGCTTCTCGTCGCCGACGTCCCCGCGGGGCGTATGGAAGGATGGCGCCCCCGGGAGAACGACGCGGTCCGCATCAGCATCCCCGAGGAATTTCTCATGCGCTATCCGGTGCGTTGAATGTCCCTGAAGGAGACGATGCCCTCCTTTCCTTCCGGGGCGAAGCTCCTCGGGCGGAAGGGAGTTTCGGGAACGGGCCTGATGGAGGGCGCGTTTCTTCTCTGTGCCGTGTCCGCCCTTGTCCTCTTCGTCTTCGCGCCGCTCTGCGAGGTCTTCTGGCGGGCCTTCACCGATTCCAGGGGAAACTGGATTGCCGGCGCGAATTTCGTCACCTATTTCTCCACGCCCTACCTTTTCTCCTCGTTCCTGAACACGCTGTACGTCGCCACCGTCACCGCCCTCTGGTCCGTCACCCTCGCCTTCGGCTACGCCTACGCGGTCTGCCGGACGGACATGCCCCTCCGGTCCTTCTTCCGCCACGTGGTCTTTCTTCCCCTCTTCGCGCCGACCATGATGCACGGCATCGGCATGGTCTACCTCTTCGGAAACAAGGGACTCCTCACCGCCCTGGGGCTGCGCATCGGGCTCTACGGCCCCGTGGGCATCATCCTCTCGGAGATCGTCTACACCTTTCCCCAGGCCTTTCTCATCCTCCTGATCTCCCTCTCCACTGCGGACTTCCGTCTCTACGAGGCGGCGGAATCCCTCGGGGCGGGCAGTCTGCGCAAATTCCGGACGGTAACGCTTCCCGGCGTCAAGTACGGCCTGGCAAACGCCTTCATCGTCTCCTTCATCCTCGCCTTTACGGATTTCGGTGCTCCAAAGGTGGTGGGGGGCAACTACAACGTGCTCGCCACGGACATCTACAAGCAGGTGATCGGACAGCAGAACTTCTCCATGGGGGCCGCCGTGGGCATCCTGCTCCTTCTGCCCGCCGTGGCAGCCTTCTGCATCGAGCAGTACATGCGCCGGCAACAGGGAGGCGTCATCAACGCCAGAGCCGTTCCCTACCGGGTCCGATCCCACAAAATGCGCGATGCTGTGGCGTTTCTCTATTGCAGCGCCGTGGCGTTCTGCATCGTCGGTCTGCTCGGCGTGGTCGCCTTCGCCGCCCTCGTCAAGGTGTGGCCCTACACACTCTCGCCGACGCTCGACCACTTCTCCTTCAGGTACGTTGCGGGAAACGGGCTGGAGACCTACCTGAACAGCATCGCCGTGGCCGCCGCCTCCGCCGTGGCGGGCACGCTCTTTGTCTTCTGCGCCGCCTATCTCTTCGAGAAGACGCGCCGGTTCACTCCGGTCCGGCGCGTCGGACGTTTTCTGGCGTTGCTGCCCCTCGCGCTGCCGGGGCTCGTCATCGGCCTCGCCTACATTTTCTTCTTCAACAGAACGGCCTTTCCTCTGCCCGGCGGCATCGTTCTGCCCAATCCCTTCCGGGGGCTCTACGGAAGCGCGGCCATCCTCGTGCTGGCGAACGTGGTTCACTTTCTCTCCGTCGCCTTCCTGACGGCCACGACGGCCCTCCGCAAGCTGGACGACGAGTTCGAGCAGGTGGGGGAGTCCCTGGGGGTTCCCTTCTACCGGATCTTCACCGCCGTAACGGTCCCCATGTGCCTTCCCGCCATTTTCGAGATTGCGCTCTATTTCTTCGTCAACGCCATGGTGACCATCTCGGCGGTGGTCTTTCTCTACCCGCCGGGATTCAAGCTCGCCTCCGTGGCCATCGTGAACATGACCGACGCGGGGGACATCGCTCCCGCAGCGGCCATGTCTGTTCTGATCGTCCTGACGAACATCGCCGTCAGGGCCGTGTTCGAAGGAGTTACCGGCAGTGTCAGGCGGCGCACCGCCGTTTGGATGCGATCCGAAGGAGTGTGAAGATCGTGAGATATGTGGAGGCTGTCATTCTCGATTGGGCCGGAACGACCGTGGACTACGGCTGTTTCGCTCCCGTGGGTGCGTTCATGAAGGTCTTCGAGGCGCGGGGCGTTCCGGTCCGCCTTGAGGAGGCCCGTGCTCCCATGGGATTGCAGAAGCGGGACCACATCGGCGCCATGGCCGGAATGGAGCGCATCAGGGAGGAGTGGCGCCGGGTGCACGGCCGGGAGCCGCTGGAGGGCGAACTCGACGCCATGTACGAGGACTTCCGCCGTCACCTCCTGGCGGTTCTCACGGAGTACGCCGCGCCGATTCCCGGAGCGGTGGATACCGTGGCGGCGCTTCGGGCGGAAGGGCTCCGGATCGGTTCCACCACGGGGTACACGGCGGAGATGATGAACGTTCTCGTCCCCGAGGCGAGGGACCGCGGCTACGCGCCGGACGTGGTGATCACCCCCGACGACGTCCCCGCCGGGCGTCCCTGGCCCTGGATGTGCTATGTCAACGCCATGCGGCTCGGTGTCTTTCCGCTGGAGCGCCTCGTCAAGGTGGGAGACACCCTCGCGGACGTGCAGGAGGGGCGCAACGCCGGCATGTGGAGCGTCGCCGTCGTCGAAGGAAGCAGCGAACTCGGGCTCTCTCTCGACGAGGTGGCCTCCATGCCGTCCGCCGAACTCGCAGCCCGGAGCGAAAAAGTCCGGGCGAGCTTCGAGAGCGCCGGGGCGCACCTGGTTCTTCCGAACATCGCGTTGCTTCCCGAGGCGGTGGAGGCCGTGGACCTCCTGCTCGCGAAAGGGGGGCTTCCCCAGGCGACGGGAACCATTCCGCTGTTCGGCGGAAGGAAATGACACCGTGAAAAGGGCAGAGAGCGCACATCCGGAGATTCCGGAAAACCCCTACCTCCTGCTCACGCCGGGGCCGCTTTCCACCGCGCCGGGCGTTCGGGGGGCCATGCTCCGCGACTGGTGCACCTGGGACGAGGACTACAAGGCCCTCGTCCAGGACGTGCGGCGGCGGCTTCTCGACATCGCCGGAGTGGACCCGGCGACGCACACGGCGGTTCTCATGCAGGGAAGCGGCACCTTCGCCGTCGAGGCCGCCATCGGTACCGCCGTTCCGCCCGGAGGACGGCTCTACGTTCTCGCCAACGGAAGCTACGGCCTCCGCATGGTGGAGATCGCCCACGGGCATGCTCAATCCCATTGAGGAGATCGTTTCCATGGCGAAGGAGTACGGCAAGGTCTGCATCGTGGACGCCATGAGCAGCTTCGGCGGTGTTCCTCTCGATCTCCGCCGTCTCGGTGCCGACTACCTGGTGAGCAGCGCCAACAAGTGCATCCAGGGAGTTCCAGGATTCGGCTTCGTCATCGCCGGAGTGGAGGAACTCCGTCAGTGTGAGGGGCGCAGCCGCTCCCTTTCCCTCGACCTGTACGACCAGTGGCGCGTCATGGAAGCCGACCGGGGAAAGTGGCGCTTCACGTCTCCGACGCACGTGGTGCACGCCTTTTTCCGGGCGCTCCGCGACCTGGAGGAGGAGGGGGGCGTCGCGGCGCGGCACGCCCGCTACGTCGCGAACCAGAGGACCCTCGCGGCGGGCATGCGCGCCCTGGGGTTCGAGCCCCTTCTGCCCGAGGAATGGCAGGGGCCTATCATCACCACCTTCCGGTATCCCCCGGGCAGTGCCTTCGAGTTCCTCCGGTTCTACACACTGCTCAAGGAGAGGGGGTTCGTCATTTACCCGGGAAAGATCACCCGGATCGAAACGTTTCGCGTGGGTACCATCGGCGACATCGGACCGGAGGATGTCGCACGGTTTCTGGCGGCGGTGGAGGAGAGCCGTTCCCGGCTCGCGGTGTGAAGAAGACAGTGGAGCAAGACATCCGAGAGGAGAGATGGATCATGAAAAAAGCGATGGTTCTGGCATGTGCGCTCGCGTTGTCCCTGTTCGCGGCGGTCGGTCCTGCCCTGGCGGGCAATCTGGTGGTCTACACGGCTCTTGAGGACGACCAGATTCCCACGTATCTCGAATCGTTCAAGAAAGCCCATCCGGACATCTCCGTGACCATCGTGCGCGACTCCACGGGCGTCGTGACGGCGAAACTGCTCGCCGAAAAGGACAACCCCGTCGCGGACGTCGTCTGGGGAACGGCGGCCACGAGCCTGCTGATCCTCCAGGGAGAGGGATTGCTCGAAGGATACGACCCCAAGGGCATCGAACGGGTTCTTCCCGAGTTCAAGGACAGCGCCTCCCCGGTGCGCTGGGTCGGCATCGACGCATGGATGACCGCCTTCGTCGTCAACGAGATCGAGATGAAGAGCAAGAACCTTCCCTATCCGCAGTCCTACGAGGATCTTCTCGATCCCAAATACAAGGGGCTCGTGGTCATGCCCAACCCCGCCTCGTCGGGAACGGGCTTTCTGACCGTCTCCGCGATCCTGCAGCTCTTCGGCGAGGAGAAGGGCTGGGCCTATCTGGACAAACTCAACGAGAACATCGCCGTCTACACCCACTCCGGCTCCGCTCCCGCCAAGCTCGCGGGCACGGGGGAATATCCCATCGGCATTTCCTTCGGCTATCGGGGCATCATTCAGAAGCGCAAGGGTGAACCCGTGGCGACCATCTTCCCCAAAGAGGGGTCCGGATGGGAACTCGAAGCCAACGCGCTGATCAAAAAGAAGGAGATCAAGCCCGAGGCCAAAATCTTCCTCGACTGGGCGATCAGCGATGCCGCCATCGCCGAATACGCCAAGAACTTCGCCATCGTCTCCGTTCCCGGCATCGGTTCCGTCCCCGAGGGCTTTCCCGCGGACCCTGTGAAGCAGATGGTCCGGAACGACCTCGTCTGGGCGGCGGAATCGCGGGAGCGCATTCTTGACGAGTGGAACAAGCGCTACGGCATGAAAGAGACCCGCTGAGCCCCTCACTCGTACCCTGGTGTGTCGAGCGAGGCGCCGGAGAGCCTGCGGATTCCTTGTCGCAAGCCCTCCGGCGCTTCTTTCGTCAAAGAGGCGTTTCCCATCCAGGGCTTGCCCCGGCGACGTGTCCACTCCGAAGAGGGGCGTGCGCCATCCCATGCCCGAAAGGGGGTTTGAGCGGTCGCCTCTTTCATGCGGGATCTTCCTGGGGCTTCAGGGCGATGTCTCCTTGTCGGGGCGCGGGAGCATGGTGCCGCAGTGCCCGGCTTCTTGTTTTCTCGGTCGCGTGATCGCCCGACCGGGCACGGTTCTCCCCTTGTGTCCGGAAAGAGGCGTACTCCCCATACGCTC
>NZ_JARKPW010000197.1:0-29840 GCF_029975095.1 Aminiphilus sp. | reverse complement strand
GTCTCAGGCGCAGGGGAGGTGTTCCTGGAATGTCATCTGGGTTTTCGGCGCGGATTCTTTGAGGGATTCCCTGTTCGGATTGTCCGGGGAGGAACGAATGGCCGGAGTCGTGCGGGCCGGTCTCACGGAAAGAACAAGCCCCCGCCGGAAAGGCGGGGGCTTGTTCGTGTTCCGGAGTCCTCGTGCGGGTGCAGCGCGGGTGGTGCGTCACTTTCCCAGGTCGCCGATGGCGAGAGCCAGTCGTTTCGCTCCCTCTTCACATTCGGTCTCGCTCGCGAAGGTGAAGCAGGTCCGGGCGAACTCGTTTCCGCCCCCGCCGGGGAAGAAGGATTCGCCGATGACGAAGGCTACGCCGCGATCCACGGCCTTGTAGAAAAGCTCCTTCGTGTCGATTCCGGGGAGACGGAGCCAGAAGAAAAAGCCCCCCTGGGGAATGGCATATTCCGTCTTTTCCGGGAGACACTCCCGGAAGGCCTTCGCCATGCCGTCCCGTTTGTGCCGATAGTGAGAGATGATCTTGGGAAGGAACCCGTCGAGATGTCCGAGACGGCAATATTCGTACACCAGGGCCTGTGCTACCACGCTGGTGCAGAGATCGCTCCCCTGCTTGACCATGACCATTTTCCGGATGATGTCCTTGGGACCCACGACCCAGGCCACGCGGGTTCCCGGAGCGAGAATCTTCGAGAAAGAGCAGGCGTAGAGGACGATGTCTTCCTTGTCCATGGAGAAGATCGTGGGTTCGTGTTCGCCGTCGAAGCGAAGATGGCCGTAGGGGTCGTCCTCGAAGATGGGAAGGCTGTATTGTCGTGCTGTTTCAAGGAGGGTGCGCCGACGAGCTGTCGACAGGGTATATCCTGAGGGATTCTGGAAGTTCACGATGGAGTAGATGAACTTGACCTTTTTGCCTTCCTTGCGCAGGGATTCGATGATGCCGGGAAGAAGACCTACCTGCATGCCCTCTGCGTCGCAGGGAACGGAGACGAAGCGGGCTCCCCGGTTTTTTAAGGAATGAAGTGCTCCCGGATAGGTAGGAGCCTCGACGATGACGATGTCACCGGGGTCGAGCATGACCGCGGCGAAAAGATCCATGACCTGCTGCGAGCCCGTGGTGATGCACATTTCCTCCGAAGCGGTCACACGCCCCATGCGGGGTGCCATCCATTCCGCGAGAAAAGCCTTGAGCGGCTCGTATCCCTCGGTGGCGCCGTACTGCAGGACTTCCTTTCCCTTGCTCGCGAGGATTCCCGATGCCTCCTCGAATTCCGCCACGGGAAAGATGTCCGGGTCGGGCATGCCCCCGGCGAACGAGATCATGCCGGGTTTTTTCGTGAGCTTCAACAGCTCCCGAATGGGCGAAGGTTTCAGAGTGCGCCCCACCTCCGAGTACAAAGATTCCCACATTTGCGCGGACATGACGATTCCTCCTCTTGCAGAATGTGAAGCTCCTCGTGGACGTTTGCTGCTCCCCCTCGTTTTCCCTGACCGGAATTTCCTTGCGAGGCGGAAGTTGCTTGTCCGGTGTCTTTTTTCGAAGCAAGCTCCGGCGTGCTCCGCCTTGGGTTCGATGTGCTTCTTTGCCCGTTTCGAGGAGAGTATACCACTTTTGTACGCAGGAACGTGCGTTGGACCTTACTCGCGGTTTCTTGAGAAAGTGTCCTACCGTCGGTTCCACCCGATCGTACGATCTTTCGGGAGTTCGGTTTTTTGTCCCGGCCTTGTATGATTCTTCAGAATCATGAACGAAGGGACTTGCACAGTGTTATTCCTTCGCTAGAATAGAACAAAGCATGGAAAATATCTCTCCACCAGGGATGGAACGATCATGAACGCAAGGATGCTTCTGTGGCCGAGTTATGATGAATTCGTCGAACAGTACACTCCGAGGCGAAAAGCGCGGCTCGAGCAGCGAGAGGACGCGCGTTTCCCTTTTTATCCTCATGGTGACGTGGAAGGAAGTCCTTCCAGGGAGCTTCGGGAAGCACTGTTTCGCGCATCTCAGGTTGCAGGGGGGCGTGTGGTCGGGCTTGTTCCACGGCAGACGACGCTTCTTCCGTCGGCTTCTGCCGTGGGAGAGGAACATCCCTCGGACAGTTCGGTTTTCGCCGCATGGAGTCCGGGTTTTCGGGCATTGCGCGAAAATACGGCCAGACAAGCTTATCGCGTGCATGACAACCCTCGTTATACCAAGGAATTTTTCTCTCCCGCCTTCGTCCTCCAAGTCTGAAACAGGTGAAACGTTTCCTCTGCGGTATTTTTGCTTTTGAGAAAAATGCTCCGATCCGTTATCGAATTGAGAGAAAAAAGCAGAAAAACCGTTGCCTCGAGTGGCCTTCCGTTGTTGCGAATCCCTTTCCCAGCGCGTACACTTACCCTGCTTTTCGACATCCTCATTTCGGGGAAGAACCTCGGGGAATGAGCAAGAAGGGAGATCGGTACGTGGAAAGCACAAAGGATTTCGAGTTCGATCTGGAGCGCTACATTTCGGAGGAGCGTTTCCAACGTATCAAGACGTTCTGCCGGGACAAGGAAACGCCTTTTCTCGTGATCGATCTGTGGAAAGTGGCGCGGAAGTACCAGGAATTGCAGGATGGATTGCCTTTCGCGAAGATCTATTACGCGGTGAAGGCCAATCCGAACGAGCAGATTCTGCGCATGCTCATCGACAAGGGAGCCTGTTTCGACATCGCGTCCATCCATGAACTGGATCAGATGCTGCGTCTCGGTGTTTCTCCGGATCGTCTCAGTTACGGTAATACGATTAAAAAGGCCCGTGACATTGCCTATGCGTATCAAAAGGGAGTGCGCCTCTTCGCCACCGACTCTGACAGCGATGTTCTCAAGATCGCGGAAAACGCTCCGGGGTCTCGCGTGTTCTTTCGCATCCTCACCGACGGAAGCGGAGCAGACTGGCCGCTCTCGAGAAAATTCGGTGCCCATCCCGACACGATTTACCGCATCATTCTCTCGGCGGCGGAACTCGGTCTCGATCCCTACGGTATTTCCTTTCACGTGGGGTCGCAGCAGCGCGATATCGGTCAGTGGGATCACGCCATTGCGACGTGTAAGTATCTCTTTGATGCGACAAGAGAGCAGGGAATCGCCCTTCGGATGATCAATCTCGGAGGGGGATTTCCGGCGAATTACCGGGCACCGACCCTTGCCACGGAGGTCTATACCCGGGAGATCACCCGGTTTCTCCAGGAGGACTTCGGCGATAATTTACCCGACGTCTTCGTCGAGCCCGGAAGATTTCTCGCGGGGGACGCGGGCATTCTCGTCACAGAAGTGGTGCTCATTGCCAAGAAGTCAGAGTTCAACCAATACAACTGGGTCTATCTGGACGTGGGAAAATTCGGGGGCCTCATCGAGACACTCGACGAGGCGATCAAGTATCCCATCTACTCCGAACGGACCGGACCCTGTCAGCATGTCATTCTCGCTGGTCCGACCTGCGACAGTGTGGACATTCTCTACGAGAACGAGAAATACGAACTTCCCGCTGACATCGAGGAGGGGGATCTTCTGTACTTTTTTACCACCGGGGCATACACGCAAAGCTATTGTTCGGTGAACTTCAACGGATTTCCTCCCTTGAAAGCCTACGTTTTCGACGAGGAAGAGTTCCGTGAGAAGGAGTGCGTCGCCCCCTGACAGGGGATGCAGAAACAGGCTTCGGAAAAGACACGGAGACGACCGGGGAAATTTTTCCGGTCGTCTCCGTGTCTTTCAGGGGGCAGGTCGTCGCCTTCCGTTCCGTCCGAAAGTGACTTGCAAAGGTGCTTTCTTGAGGAGATTTCTTCATACGCTACTCAACCACACCCTACCTACCCTACTTTACGTGTCCAACTACGGGGCACTCATTACCTTGGAAACTGCTTACCGTTGCCTTACTGCCCTTGGAGGAAGGCGATCAACCTGCCTACAGTTGCATTCTAGCATGCTTCATTTTGTTAGTCAAGTGTCTTTGTGTTGAGATTTTTGACAAGGGCACTTCGTGGATTTCCGGGAGATGTTTTTTGTTCCCGAAGAGCATTTTCTGTTCCGCAGTTCTTTTTTCGAAACCGGAATGTTCGAGTGATCCTGTGCGGGTTCGTCCGGTCCGCTGGATTCTCACGATGCAGCGCTCGTCGGAACAAAAAGCCGGACACCTCTTTCTCTTGTTCCAGCGCGTTCCGGAACGTTCCTGCCGTACCGGCTGCTTTTGAGAAAGGCTTCCGGAAAAACGTTGAAACAGCAGTCCTTTCTTTTGCAAGGGTGTTGTGAAAGTTGAAAAGATTTGGGAAAATGAGAGTCGGGAAAGAAGGAGTTCTCGGGGGCCTCTTGCACCGTTCGGACGAACCTCCAGTCTTTTTTCTCGTGTTTTCTCCGCAGTAACGATTCCTGTAAAGAGAAGGGGAGAGGGGGTGCTCTTCGTGGCGGACGAGAGAACGATCCTTCTGGTGGAGGACGAGCTCATTTTTGCTCAGGATCTTCGGAACAAGCTGGACAGAGCGGGTTTTTCCGTGGTGGGAGTCGCCTGTACAGGCGACGAGGCGCTCGCTTTCGTGGAGCGCACGCCTCTTCGTCTCATTCTCATGGATATCCACCTCAAGGGAGGCGAGGACGGTATCGAAACGGCGCAACGAATACTCAGCCGTTTCGATGTCCCCATCATCTACCTCACTGCTTACGCGGACGAGGAAACCATTGCGAGGGCCAAGGCGACGAGTCCTTACGGATATCTACTCAAGCCCGTGGACGATCTCACTCTTCCGGCGAGCATCGAAGTCGCACTGAAAAAGCACGAAATGGAGCGGCTTTTGAAGGAAGGGGAGCAATGGCTTCGCGGAACACTCCGAAGTCTCGAAGATGCAGTGATCAGCACCGACGCCCATGGCAGGGTGAAGACCATGAATCCTCGGGCGGAGCTTGTTACCGGCGTCGGAGAGGAGCGCGCTGCGGGAACGCCCGCCGGAACGCTTCTCTCTTTCAACGGTGGGGACGTGGATCCTCTCGGGCTGGCATTGCGGGAAGGCAGGAGCGTTTCCTGTGCGACCCGTGTTTCCTTTTTTGCCTCGGCCTCCGATGTCTCCATGCCGGTGAATGTCTCCGCCTCGCCGATTTTTTCCACGTCGGGAGCGCTGGTCGGAGCGGTTCTCGTCTTGCGGGACCTCACTGAAGCCGAAGAAATGCAGCGTCGTCTTCTCGAACGGGACGAGGATCTCCGGAAGAGCCTGCTGCGACTGGAGGAGTCCGTGCGGGATACGGTAAGGACCATGGCGAAGCTCGTGGAGGTTCGGGACCCTTATACGGCGGGGCATCAGCGGCGTGTGGCCGAGCTTGCCAAGGCCATCGCGGAAAAACTCGAGCTGGGAAGAGAGACGGTTGATGCGGTGTTCATGGCGTCTCTGACGCACGACATCGGCAAGATCAAGATCCCCTCGGAAATCCTGAGCAAACCGGGAAAGCTGACCGACATCGAATACATGATCATCAAAACACATCCCGAGGTCGGCGCGGAGATTCTCGGTTCCGTGCGCCTTCCCTGGCCTCTGGACAGAATCGTTCACCAGCACCATGAACGCCTGAACGGTTCCGGCTATCCCAGGGGGCTTTGCGGAGATTCCATCATGGTCGAGGCCCGAGTGCTCGCTGTGGCGGATGTGGTGGAGGCCATGTTCTCCCATAGGCCCTACAGACCGTCCCTCGGCATCGAGAGTGCTCTCGGCGAGGTGCAGAGCAAGGCGGGTTCTCTCTACGATCCCCATATCGTCAAGGCCTGTTGCGCCCTTTTCGATGAGGGGTTCGCCTTCCTTCCTGAAACGGGGTGACATACGCCGGTCAAACTGTCTTTTCGTTTAGAAATCCTCCTTGACCGCGGCACGGATTGGTGCTATAAGTGACACCAACATTTTTCTCTGGAGGCGGCGTTATGTTTTGGATCTTCTTCTCCCGATCTCTTTGTGGCGCTGGTACCTGCTCCTCTTCCCGGTCTTGGGGAGAGGATATGTTGCGTTTCCCGGCACCGCAAATGGAGGAGTGGAAGTAGCGGATATTTCGGAAAGTATTCCACCACGACGATGCGGAAGAGGGCCGGGAGCGTTTCCCGGCCCTCTTGTTCGTTTCCCGTTCACAATGGAACTTCAGGTTTTTCGACGGGAAAGATGTCATGTCCGAAGAGGGGAACAGGCCCGGAAGGGCGTGGTGTTGCAAAGGGAAATGCGCAGACGGGAGGAATGTTTTATGGGAAAGTTTCTTTGTACGCCCGGTCCGGTTCCGGTGCCGGACATGGTCGCCGCGGCGGCGGCGCGGCCCCTGATGAGTCACCGGGAGCCGGATTTCGGTTCCCTTCTCGGCCGTCTTCAGAATCGTCTTCGGGATCTCCTTCACGTGGACGGACCGGTGTTGCTTTTTCCCGGTTCGGGGACCGGGGCGCTGGAGGGAATGCTCGGCGGAATGCTTCGCCCGGGCATGAAAGTGCTCTCCGTTTCCTGTGGTGCCTTCGGTGATCGTTTTCGAGATATTGCTCTCCGCATGGGGGGAGATGTCGTTTCCGTGGATGTGCCCTGGGGGAGCAGCGTCTCTCCGGAGCGGGTCCGCGAAGCCCTTCAGGAAAACGGAGATGTGCGGCTCGTTCTGCTCACCCACAACGAGACCTCCACGGGGGTCACGAATCCCATATGGCGGATCGTTCGAGCCATGCCGGAGCCCCGTCCTCTCGTTCTCGTCGATGCCGTGAGCAGTCTCGGGTGCATGCCCTGTTCTCCCGAAACCTGGGGCGTGGATGGTCTGGCCTCCAGTTCCCAGAAAGGGTTGCTCACACCTCCCGGCGTTGCGCTTGTCTGGCTCTCTCCGAAAGCATGGAAGGCTGTGGAGGAAACACCTTCCCGGAGCGTTTTCTTCGACCTGCGGGCACACCGGACGTTTCTCGACAAGGTGGAGCCACAGAATCCCTATACGCCTCCGGTGACGCTCTTTTACGCTCTCGATGCCGCCCTGGCCTTCCTCGGCGAATACGGTCACGCCCGGTGGTTCGCCGCACGAAGGCGTTTCGCCCGGACTTTCGCGGAAGGAGTCCGTGCTCTGGGGTGCACGCTTCTGGTGGCGGAGGAGGCGCGTCGCTCTTGGGGGGTGACGGCGCTGCGGGTTCCCGGCATGTCGAAACGCCTGCAGAAGACGCTTCGTGACCTCGGGGTCGAGGTGGCGGAGGGGCAGGGGCGGCTCAAGGAGGACCTGATCCGCTTTGCCCATTACGGCGATCTCGGCTGGCCGGAGATCGCCTTGTATCTGGGAAGCCTTTATGCGGCCCTTCGAGAGTGCGGTGCCGATCCGAAAACGGGTGCTCTCGAGGCGGCGTACGCGGCATGGAATAAAGAAGGAGCGTGAGGACATGTTCAAGGTACTCGTCACGGAGCCTGTTCACGAGACAGGACTGGAGCTGCTGGCAAGGGATCCCGACATCCAGGTGGAGCAGAAGCTCCGGCTGTCGAGGGAGGAACTTCTCGACGCGGTGGAAGGATACGATGCACTGCTCACGAGGAGTGGAACCCCTGTCGACCGTGAACTGCTGCTCCGTGCGACGCGTCTGAAGGTCATCGCCCGAGCCGGAGTGGGTGTGGACAACATCGACATTGCCGAGGCGAGTCGGCGGGGTGTGGTGGTCATCAACGCCCCTACGGGAAACACCCTCGCCGCGGCGGAACTCACCATGGCGAATCTCCTCGCTCTCTGCCGGAAGGTTCCCCAGGCCTATGCATCCATTCGCGACGGAGAGTGGGAACGCAAGCGCTTCATGGGAACGCAGCTCTTCGGAAAACGTCTTCTCATCGTGGGGCTGGGGAGGATCGGCGGAAACGTGGCTCTCCGCGCCCGTTCCTTCGGTATGGATGTCTCCGCGTTCGATCCTTACGTGTCGGCCTCGCGAGCGGAATCGCTCGGAGTGACGCTCGCGGAGGAGCTTCCTGGAGCCCTGGCTCTGGCGGATGTGGTGACCCTCCACGTTCCCCTTACGGCGGAGACAAGGGGAATGATCGACGAAAAAGCCCTGCGGGCCATGAAACGGGGGAGTTTTCTCGTCAATTGCGCCCGGGGTGGCCTCGTGGATGAACGGGCCTGTGCGGAAGCGCTTCGGGAAGGACGTCTCGCTGGGATCGCGTTTGATGTCTACGGAGCAGAGCCTCCGGGAAAGGAACATCCTTTTCTGGCGGAGGACCTACGGGACCGAATCGTGCTCACCCCGCACATCGGAGCGAACACCAGGGAGGCCCAGTCCGCAGTGGCCCAGATCGCCACGTCGAATCTCGTGAACGCCCTCAAAGGATTTCCCTACGAGCACGCGGTGAATCTTCCTTTCATGGAGGGACAGCTCCCTCCCCTCGAAAAAACGTACCTTTCCCTGGCGAGAAAACTCGGCAACCTCGCGGGGCAACTTCTGCGGGGAGCGCCAAAATCAATCCGGCTTCTCCTCAAGGGAGGGCTGTTCAAGGAAGACTCCTCTCTCATTCACTTCGACGTTCCCTACCGCTACGCCCCCTACACGGTGGCGGCTCTCAAAGGGCTGCTGGAAGTCCGCCACGGTCCCGAGGTGAGCTACATGGCAGCCCCTCTCATGGCGGAGGAGCGACATCTTTCCGTCGAGGAAGGGAAGGGCGAATCCGGGACCTACAAGAATCTTCTGGAACTCGTCGTGGAGGGAGATCGGGAGAGCGTTGCCCTTCAGGGGACCGTTACGGAGGAAGGACGACAGCGCGTGGTCCGGTTGAACGGTTACCCCATTGAATTCATCCCTGAACGGCGTCTGCTGCTCTTCAGCAACCATGACCGGCCCGGGGTCATCGGTAAGGTGGGGACGCTGCTCGGTGACGCCGGGGTGAACATCGCAAATTTCGCCCTGGGGCGCAAGAACGGCAGCGGTCTTGCCCTGGCGGCCCTGCAGATCGACAACGACATCGCTCCCGATGTGGTGCGACAGTTGTCCGAGGATGCGGATCTGCTTTGGGCGGCCGTGACGACCTTCCCGGAGGAACTGTGACCCATGCGCATGTATTGGGTGCGCCATGGCGTTACTGCGTGGAACGAGGAAGGGCGCTTTCAGGGGAAACAGGACATTCCTCTCAACGCGAGAGGGAGAGAACAGGCGAGGTGCGTGGGAGAAGCCTTTGCGGCCCGTTCTCTCGATCACGTTTATGCCAGTCCGCTTTCCCGGGCGAGAGAGACCGCCGAGGCGGTCGCATCCCGCCTTGGCCTTTCCGTGGAACTTTTGCCTCGTGCGGCGGAGATCGACCATGGAGAATGGGAAGGACGCCTCGCCGCCGACGTGGCGCGACGTTGGCCGGAGTTGCTGCGGCGCTGGCATGAGATGCCCCAGGATGTGCGCATGCCCGGAGAGACCGGGGAATCTCTGGAAGATGTTCTGTGCCGGGCGAAGGAGGCTCTTGAGCACATTCGAAGCCGGGGCGGGGGCGAGGTCCTTCTCGTGGCTCACGATGCTGTTCTCAAGGTTCTTCTGTGCCATCTTCTGGAGATGCCCCTTTCGGGGTTCTGGAAATTTCAACTGGGAAACGGGAGTATCACGGTCCTTGAGGAACGCTCGGGTGGATGGCGTTTTTCCGTCATAGGGGACATGTGCCACATGGGTGATGCCTTTGTGCGGGAGGAACAGAAAGGGCTCTGAGGCGAAAACGGAAGGCGAGGCGAGACGAGACGGTTTTCCCCGCTTTGCCTCGCCCGTTTCCGCCACCACGGAATAGAGAAATGACGTCTTTCCCCGACGCATGGAGCAGTGCTCTTGCGCGAGAAGCGGTGACGGAGAACCGCTCTTCGGGTACACTGTCTCTCAAAGAGCACTGGAGGATGTTTTCCGCGACACCCGTGCGGACCCTGTCGTCTTCCCGGCGATGACTGTGAAGGAGTGACTCCATGAGTTCGGAGCAGCAACGACTCAGCACGAGGCAGATAAAGGAACTCGGAGAAAACGAGAGTTTCCGCGGTGTCTTTCTGCTTCAGCGGCTTTCTCCCAAGACGAGCCCCAAAAACGGACAGCCCTATTGGGACTGCTCCGTCATGGACGGCGACGGCGGCATCGACGCCAAGATCTGGAGCAGTGCGGACTGGATCGATCTTTCCTCCGGTGTAGGACAGAAAAAGAAAATGAACCCCCTGGGCGAGGGGTTTGTCCGGAGCATCGAAGGAACATCCGTGGGCGTCAAAGGAAAAGTAAATTCCTACAGAGGTCAGCAGCAGTTCGTCTTCGAGGAAATCTATCTGGTTGACCAGGAGAAATATCCACCCCACCTCTTCGTCCGAAAATCGGCGATTCCCCTTGAGGCACTGGAGGCACGTTTCCGGAATCTGCTCGCCCGGGCAGACGAAAGAAGGCGCTCCTTTCTCGAACGCGTCTTTTCCGGCGAACTCTGGGAGCGATTTCAGGTCATTCCTGCGGCGGTGACACACCATCATGCCTACGTACACGGTCTGCTCGAGCACACGGTGATGGTGACGGAGTCTGCGTTGGCCATGGCGGACAGTTATGTGAAGAGTGGTACCCGGCTCGATTTCGGTGTCGTGATCGGAGGAGGTCTTCTCCACGACATCGGAAAAATCGATGCCTACGGGTTGACTCCGGCTCCGGCCATGACACTTCCCGGAGCGGTGTTGGATCACGTGGCTCTCGGTTTCGCCCGCTTCCGGTCCCTTGCCGATGCCTTCGACCTGGATGAAGTGACGGCGATGCATCTGGGGCATATCATCCTGAGCCACCACGGAGAGAAGGAATATGGTTCACCCGTACTTCCCGCCACCCGGGAGGCCCTGATCGTCTCGGCGGCGGACGAGTTGGATTTTCGACTCTTTTGCTACGACACCGCCGTGGAAACCACCTCGCCCGGAGGTGTGAGCGACTATCATGCGGTGACCCAGAGGCGTTACTGGAAATGGGTCGACTCCATGCAGGAGGCGACCGAAGAGAGATGAGAGGAGGAGTCGTGATGCGCATACGAGTGGAGTATTGTACCGGTTGAGGGTACCTGCCGAAAGCGCTCGGCGTTGCCGAGGCATTGCTTGCGCGGTTCAAGAACGACATCGCTTCGCTGGAGCTGATTCCTTCGGAGGGCGGTGTGTTCGAGTTTTTCGTGGAGGGCGAACTGGTGTACAGCAAAAAAGCGACGGGGCGGCATGCGGATCCGGCGTTCCTCGTGGAGGAAGTCGCGAAGCGACTGTAGCAGTGGCAGTCCTGGTGCATTGGAGCGGCGGAAGGGTTCCGCCGCTTTTCTCTTTTTCGGAGGTGTGTTGCAGTGGGGAGGACGTTTCGAATCACCCGGGACGATTGCGGACGACGTCTCGACAGGGTTTTGCGGGGGCTTTTCCCCGACGTACCCCTGGGAGCCCTCATGCGGGCTGTTCGAAAAGGGCTTGTGCGGGTCGAGGGGAAAAAAACAGTCTGTTCCGCCCATGTGGAGGAAGGACAGGAAATCCTTGTCCCTTGGGAACCGGTCTCTCCGGAAAAAAAAGAACGGACGGCGGATGCGGAACCGAGAGAAGCGGGGCTTTCCGCAGCGAATCCCCGGAAACGAGTGACGAGTCCTGTTCTGTACGCGGACGAGCATGTTCTCGTGGCGAACAAACCCGCCGGCGTCCTGAGTCAGCCTTCTGAGGCGAGAGGAGACTGTATCGCCGAAGAACTTCTGCGGAACGGGCAGACCTCTTCACTGGCCGTTCCGGTGCATCGCCTCGACAGGAATACGTCGGGAGTGCTTCTCCTCTCCCTGTCCCGGAGAGCATCCAGGGTATTGCACGATGCGTGGCGTTCCGGCGGTGTGGAGAAAATCTATTGGGCCCTCGTGGAGGGGACGCTGCCCGAATATGGCAAGATCGACCTTCCTCTCCGAAAGGATGGGGCCACGAACAGCGTTGCTGTGGACGACCGGGGGAGCGACGCATTGACGGAGTTCGAGCGCATCGCCTGTGTCGAGGGAATGTCCCTGGCCAGAATACGGCTTTTGACGGGGCGTTCACACCAGATCCGGGTACATCTCGCCCATATCGGACATCCCGTGGTGGGAGACGGGAAGTACGGGTCCACGGTGCACAGGTCTTTTTCTCCGGCGGCAAGGCGTCCCCTCCTGCATGCCCGGGCACTTTTTCTGCCTGTTCTGATCCCACCGCTGGAGCATCTCTCGGGACGAACCTTTGTTGCGCCTCTTCCCCAGGATTTTCGAAAGGCTCTTTCCGGGATGGCTTGGCAAGCTTACCTGGAGGGGGTATAATGAAGCCGGGAAGGGAGTGGAGAAGAATGAGCAAACTCACGTTGGAACTCACGGAAAAGGCGCGGGAGAAAATCGAGAAATGGGGCGGCGTCGCCCATGTGATCGTGCGACGCATCGGTGGTGGCTGAGCCGCGCAGTATGCCGCTCTCGTCGAGAACGGCAAGCCCGATGCGGAAGAGGGAAATGCGGTACTCCAGGACGGGAATGTTCGCCTGTACGTTCCCGAGGAAATGACCTTTTATGACGATGTGGTACGAGTCGATCTGAAGGGGTTTCTCTGGAACACCATGCTCCTTGTGGAGACGGCCAGGATTGCCAGAGCGGGAGGAACCTGCTCTCTCTGAGAACGACAGAGGATATTCCGTTCCGGCGTTTCGTTCAACCGGTTCCTTTAAGAGGGGGGCGCATGTGCGCCCCCCTCTCGCTGTGAAACGAATCCGGGGCAGGGAACGCCCCCATGTGACAAAGGCCTTGCGCCACGCTGCCCGGTGCTTTTCTTCTCAGAGTTTGATCTCCTTGAGGTTCTTCTGAGCGCGGACGATGGAGGTGATGATGGTCGCCATGGATTCGAACTTGGAGATGGCGTCCTGCATGATTTCCACGGAGTCGTCCATCTCCACGGAGCCGCTCCGTACCTTTCCGCTTGCGTCGTGCATGATGGTGGTGAGGTGGGTCATGAATTCCTTGTTCGTGTTCAGGAAGTCCATGAACGAACCGAGAGAGTCCCGGATCACGCCGAACATGTCGTTCACGCGCTGCACGTTTTCGATTGCTTCCTTGACGGAACCGGAGATCTCGAGGACTTTTTCTCCGATTTTGTCCGAGGCTTCCTTGGTTTGAAAGGAAAGTTTCTGTACTTCCGAGGCGACCACGGCGAATCCCCTGCCGTGTTCGCCCGCACGCGCAGCCTCGATGGAGGCATTCAGGGCCAGCAGGTTGGTCTGCTTGGCGATCTTGTTGATTTCCTGGGACATCTTCTCCACTTCGAGAAAACTGTTGAGTGTACCGAAAGTCGCCTCCACGGTCTTTGCCACGTCGGCGCTCATACCGTCGATATTCGTTCCGGACTTGCTCAACTCTTCCTCCAAAGTTCGGTTCATGTCCTTGATGCGCAGGACATTGTCCTGTGCCTCCCGGCTGCTTGCCTCGAATTCGTTCACGGTTTTTCCGAGCACCTCGCTGAGGACGGCAAACCTCTCCGAGATGTCTGAAAGTTCGTTCTGCACAGCCAGGACCCTCCGGACGAGGACCTCGTCGAGCTGGGCCATGAAGGAATTCATGAGGGTCGCGCCGAAGTAGGCGGACGAGAGCTCCCGGATGGCCTCGTTCTGTCCGTCCGTCATCGCCATGGGCGTTACCCGGCCCTGCGCCCCGTGGGGCGAAGGGCATGGCCTCCGTAGAAGGAATCGAGAAGGTCGACACCGCAACGGAGTTCCCGGAACCAGTCGAAGAAGCGGCGAACGGAGTCGCCCTTCATGACCGCCCCGTGCTGGGGCGCGATGGCGGAAATCTCCCTGGAGGAAACGATGTCAACCCACTTTCGGCACGCCGTATTGGAGGCCATGTACCGTTTGTGGAATCCCTCCATGAGCTTACTGTGCGCGTCGAAATCCTCCACCACGGGATAGCGTTTTCCCGGCGGAAAAATGGCTGCTCCGATGTCTCCGCTGAAAAGGATCTTCGAAACGGGGTCGTACAGGGAGAACTGTCCCGTGGAGTGGAGGAAGTGAGAGGGAATGAGTTCCAGACGTGTCCCGTCGCGGAGGGAAAGGGAGCCCCCCTGATCCGGAATGGCGGCGATGCGTTTCTGGTCGTACACGCCGAAATGGGGAAGAAAACGTACCCAGAGCCCGGAAATGTGGACCTTGGCGTTTTCCGCCAGAGAAAGCCACAGGGTGATTCCCGAGGAGACGTCGGGATCCTGGTGAGAATAGAAAATGTTCCTGATGTGGGAGATATTCACCTTCTCCGCCACGTTCGCGAGGACCCTAGGAAAGACGTGCGCGCCTCCCGGGTCCACGAGGATCACTTCGTCCTCGTGAAGGATCATGTACTGATTGGTCTGGACGACTCCTTCTTCCTCCTGTTCCTCCCATCCGAGCAGAAGATACTTGTGGCGCGGGTCGTCGTAGAGGCTGAGCGTGCTGAACTGTGCCATGGTTCTCACTCCTTGTCCCTGTCGTTTCTCTGCTCTCCGGAGGAGGTGACGGAGCAATTTGCCGAAGAGCGCTGGGTAGTTGATTTTTTTCTCCCGAACTGGCAGGGAGTACCCCGTGGGAGAAGAATTTTCGCGACGAGTCGGATCGAAAGAACCGCCCGGAAGATCAGGGATTGAGTCGGTAGATGGTCCTGGGCCAGGGAATCGCTTCCCGGATGTGCTGGAGGCCGCAGATCCAGGCCACGACCCGTTCGATCCCCATGCCGAATCCGCTGTGGATGAAGGTGCCGTAGCGCCGGAGATCGAGATACCACGTGTAGGACTCCTCCGGAAGGCCCTGTTCGCGGATTCTCGCCACGAGTCGTTCCATGTCGTCCTCGCGCTGGGAACCGCCGATGATCTCTCCGTATCCTTCGGGCGCGAGGAGGTCGTCGCAGAGCACAAGATCGGGATTCGTGGGATGTTCCTTCATGTAGAAGGCTTTCACCTTCTTCGGGTAGCACTCGACGAAGACGGGCTTGTCGTACTGTTGGGTGAGAATCGTTTCGTCGTCATTGCCGAAATCCTCGCCGTACTGGATGTCACTGCCGAGACTGTGGAGTTTTTTCACCGCCTCGTCGTAGGTGATGCGGTAGAAGGGAGGAACGACCTTTTTCAGCGGTTCCACGTCCCGTTCGAGCAACGCGAGTTCCTTGCCGCAATGGAGGAGGACCTGCTCCACGATGGCGGAGACGAGGTTTTCCTGAAGATGCATGTTGTCCTCGTGGTCGTAGAAGGCGACTTCCGGTTCCACCATCCAGAACTCGGTGAGATGACGCCGTGTTTTTGACTTCTCCGCCCGGAAGGTGGGACCGAAGGTGTACACCTTTCCGTACGCGGCGGCGGCGGCTTCGGCATAGAGCTGCCCTGTCTGGGCGAGATAGGCTTTTCCCATGTCGAAGTAGTCGAGGTCGAAGAGCCCCGAGGCTCCCTCTCCGATGGAACCGGTGATGATCGGGCTGTCCACGAGGAGGAAACCGTTGTTTCGCAGGTATTCCCGGGTTGTCCAGATCACCTGCTCCCGGATCTTCATGATGGCGTGCTGCCGTTGACTTCGGAGCCACAGATGCCTTAGGTCGAGGAGGAAATCGATGCCGTGTTCTTTTTTACCGATAGGATATTCCTCCGTCGGGTTGTGGAGAACCTTGAGCGCCGTCACGGAGAGTTCCACGCCTGAAGGAGCGCGCTGATCGGCGCGGACTTTCCCCGTCACTTCGAGGCATGCTTCAAACCAGAGGTTCTTGGCGTTCTCGAAATCGTCTTCCGCCACATCGTTCTTCACCATGACGGCCTGCACAAACCCCGATCCGTCCCGAAGCTGAAGAAAGTGAATCTTGCCGGAGCTCCGTTTGTTGTACATCCATCCGCGGATGACGACCTCCTCGTCGATGTGTTGCGGCAACTCTCGAATCTGTACGCAGGATACGGGCATGTGTTCTCAACCTCCTCGGGTGCTTTCCTCGCGGAAGGGGCACCATATCGCTTGGAGCACTGTAATCTATGATACACTATAGAACATTCTCGGGACAAAGGAGCAAGGGGTTTGCATATTCCACGTTTGGTACTTGCCGACGAGCGACGTTCTGGCATGGTTCCCGTCTCGGTCCTTCTCGCGGCGGCACTCCGGGAAAGAGGATATCCTCTTCGCCTGTTCGCCGCCGGGTTGGACGAGGTTACGTTGTGTCTCCTCAGATGGGCCTGCAGGCAGGAGGTGACGCTCCTGGAGCCTTTTCTCGCGGGTGGCGAGAAACCTCTGCAGCTCCTCTTCGAATCCGCCGCCGATCCGGAGGCGCTCAATCTCATCGTCGGCCCTCTCGCGACGGAGCGGGAGCGGGAGGACAAGCTCCTGCTCGACCGTTGGACGCTCCGGGTCGCTCAGTGCCTGAATGCACCCCTCTTGCCCGTTCTCAACGCGGATTCCGCCGCGGTCCTCGCTGCAAGAACCGCGGAGAATCTTCTCGGGCAGCTTCAGGAATTCGATCGTATTCCCAAACTGGGTATCTGTTTCAATGCGGTGCTCAACCCGAAGGAGTACCAACTCTTGGAGATCGAACTGGGGCGTCGTCTTCCTTGGATTGCCGTGGGATACTTCCCCTCCTCGCTCGGTCGAGAGCTGCCCCCCAAGGAAGTCCTTTTCACGCAGGAGGTCTCCTCTCCCCGCTTTTTCTCCCTTCGGAGTGCGGTGGCGCAGCTGTGTGCCATGGAGGACGAGATCTTCTGGTCTCTCGTGGCAGCGATGAGCAAGCTCGCACCGGAATGGACTTCCCTCGCTTTCGAGGTAGAGCCCCTTCCCGCGGCGCTAAGCGTGGCCGTGTTGCGCCATCCTGCGCTCGGATTGGGAGGGGACAATCTGGAACGGCTGCTGCATCGGCTTGGCGCCTGGATTTTGGAAGTGCGCCCGGGTGAGGCGATTCCCTCCGAGGCGGATGCCTTGTACGTGCCTCACGGCGCCGAGCAGTACATTCGCGGAGCGGTTTTAAACAACTCGAACCTGAAACGGACCTTGGGGCAATTCGTCTTTGGAAACAAGGCGTTCCTTATGGAAGGTAACTGTGCAGCTCTTGCAGGGGAACGAATTTTTGAAAGAGACGGAAGCGAATGGACGGGTTTCGGCATTTTTCCGGTACAGGCCCGCTATTCCGGAAACGGCAACCTGTCGGGAAAAGAAGAGGCACCTCTCTGCCGGGTTGAGGCGCAGTGCGTCAGAAACGGCCCCCTGCTGCGAAGCGGAGAGCGGGTGCGCGGATACTGGTCCCCGAACCTGGTCATCTCCGGAGAGCGGGAACGCTCGGGGGAGTGGTCGGTGCTCGACGCGAAGGACCGAAAGGAGCTGCTGACCGATTCTTGGAGCCTGAAGCGGGGAGTGATCACGCAGCTTCGCATCGAACCCTGGAACTGCATTCACGAGATCCGGCGCTGGCTTGCCGCAATGTAGCGTGTCCGTCTCGGATCGGAGAAACGACAGTGCTGGAAGGAGATCTGCCATGAAGGACCAAAGAGAAGACTGGTTGACCTGGGGGCCCCATCTTCTTGCCGAGGCCGAGTCGTTCGGCGAGGATATCATCGCCTGGAGAAGAGAATTTCATCAATTCCCCGAACTGGCCTACGAGGAGAACGTCACCGCTTCCAGGGTCGTTCAGATTCTTTCTTCCATAGAAGGCATTCGGGTGATTCAGGGGTTCGGTGTTCCCACGGCGGTGGTGGGTGTCCTGGGGGAAAACCTGCCGGGGGGAGCCACAATGCTCCGGGCGGACATGGATGCCCTGGCGCTTGATGAAGAGACGGGCCTTTCCTTTTCTTCATGTATTCCTGGAATCATGCATGCCTGTGGTCACGATGCGCACATGGCGTCTCTCCTGGGTGCGGCGGAGCTGCTCGCGTCCCGGATGGATCTGCTGCGGAATCCCGTGGTGTTCGTCTTTCAGCCCGCAGAAGAGGGGAAGGGCGGCGCCCGGGCGCTCACCGAGGCGGGCATCATCGGCAAATTCGGCATCGAGCGGGTGCTCGGGCTGCATTTCTGGCCCAAACTGCCCTATGGAACGCTTTTTACCCGCCCCGGTCCCATCACGGCGCTTTCGGATCGTTTCCACGTGGAGATCCAGGGTGCCGCATGCCATGCAGCGTCGCCCCATATGGGGGTGGACCCGATCGCGATTGCTGCCCACGTTCTTCTTGCGTTGCAGCACCTCACGAGCCGCGAGGTCGATCCTCTCGACAGTGTGGTGATCTCGGTGGGGCAGATCGAAGCGGGCGATGCCTACAACGTGATCCCCGAAAGGGCTCATCTGTGGGGAACGCTTCGTACGTTCGATCCCGCGCTGCGGGATCGCATGCAGAAGCGGCTCGAAGGAGCGGTTGTCGACGTCTGCCGGGCGTTTCTCAGTACGGCCGGGGTGGAGTATGTGCGGAACTATCCTCCCGTGTCGAACGATGGGGAGCTGACAAGACAGGTTCTGGAACTGTCGCGGCATTTCTTCGGTGTGGAGGAGACGCATGTGCTGGACCGTCCGCTTCTGGCCGGAGAGGATTTCTCGTTCTACTCCCTCGAGTGTCCTTCGAATTTCATGCTTCTCGGGACTGGTGCGGAATATGGTCTGCATCATCCGAAATACGACGTTCCCGAGGAGTTGCTCCATCTTGCCTCTGCCTGGCAGGCCTTTCTGGCCCTTACGTTGTGAACGGCGATTCTACCTCCGCGTCCTTCGGAGAAGAGCGTCCGGGGGCTGGATCGTCGGAATACGGAGTTGGAACCGACTGGAGGATGCGAAGAGTGGGTGCACTTGGGCGTCTCGAAGAGCACATCATGCGGCGATGTCGGGAGGAATTGGGCGAAAAAGCCCTCTGGTGGCGCGGGGAATGGTGGTCCAGGGGGGCTTTTCTCGGCTTGGCCGATCAATGCACGGTGCAACTGGAGAAGAACGGTTTTTCGCCCGGGCAGCGCCTGGGACTCCTCCTGCCGAATTCCCCTCTTTTTCTGGCGCTTTCCCTTGCGGCATGGCGACTTGGGGGAGCTGTGATCCCCCTGAACCTCCAGGCTGGATTTTCTGCGATCCAGAAGGCGCTGCGTTTTTCCGACGTTTTCTCCGCCGTCCTTCCCCAGGGAATGGAATCTTTGGCCGAAGGGCTTGTCAGCGCGGGAATTCCCGCGGCGGCCATGCCTCTGGAAGGCCCCCTTTCGGAGATGCCCCGTCGTGCCGGAGCGAACATGGGGAATGCCACGGCGGTCATCTTCTTCACCTCCGGAACGACGGGATCTCCCAAAGCCGTTCCCGTGTCTCATGCGAACATCCTCGACAATGTCACCGCCTCCATGGCGCACGTGCAGGATCTCAGGGAGGGGGAGATCATGTCGAACGTTCTCCCGAACTTTCACGCCCTCGGATTCACCGTGTGCGGTGTTCTTCCCCTGGTCATGGGGCTCTCCCAGGTGCTGATGCCTTCCTTCATGCCCGCCGAGGGAACTCTCGACGCAATTCTCCGGGCTGATGCATCCATCCTGGTCGGGGTTCCCACCCTCATCGCCCTTCTGTTGGCTGCCGTCGGAAGACGCGGTGAGCCCCTGCGGCAAATCCGGCTGCTTGTGTCCGGGGGGGACCGTTTCCCCACGAAACTCGACCGACGCTGCCAGGAACTGCTCGGTGTAGGTGCTCTGGAGGGATACGGTCTTACCGAGACGTCGCCTGTGGTGAGCGTGAACCGTTCCATGGGAGAACGAAAACTGGGTACTGTGGGGACCTGCCTTTCCGGATACTCCGTTCAGATTCGAGACGAGGCGGGGAATGTTCTTCCTCAGGGCGGAGAAGGGATTTTGTGGCTCAAGGGTCCTTCGGTGACGGAGGGATATTTTCTTGCTCCACAACTCTCGGCCGCCCGGTTCGACCAGGAGTGGTTCAACACGGGGGATGTGGTTTTCATGGATGAGGCAGGATATCTCTCGATTCTCGACAGGGCGAGCGACGTGATCATCGTCGGTGGATTCAATGTCTACCCCCAGGATGTGGAAAGTGTTCTCCTGGAACATCCCGGTGTTCTGGAGTGTGCTGCCGTGGGCGTTCCGCACTCTGTCAGCGGGGAAGTCGTAAAGGCGTACGTCATTCCCCCCCGGGGAGTTTCTGTCGAAGCGCGGGAGTTGATTGCCTACTGCAAGGAACATCTCGCGCACTACAAGGTTCCGAGAAAGATCGACATCGTGGACGAATTGCCCCGGTCCGGAATCGGAAAGATCCTGAAACGTGAACTCCGTTATTGGTAAGGTTTTTCGAAAAGGAGTGTGAACCGGTTGTTCGATTCCTTCAACGTACGGATTTGTTCCCGCCTTGCTCCGGGAGAACGGCGAGATCTCGAGTCCTTTCTCGCCGCCCATGGTCTTTTCTACGAAGGAAATCCGGAGGTAACGGTCTTTCTCGAAGATACGGAAGGAAGGATCGTCGCCACGGGAAGCCTTGAGGGAAAGGTCATCAAGATGGTGGCGGTGGATCCGGCCTGGCAAGAGGCGGGGCTTTCCTCGAAAGTGGTCTCTCTTCTGGTTGGGGAAGCGCGTTCCCTGGGGCGGACATGCCTGTTCGTCTTCACCAAACCCGAAGCGGGAGACCGCTTTCTCGCTCTGGGCTTTGTGGAACTCGCACGCTACGATCCTCACGTGGCGCTTCTCGAAATGGGAGAACCGGGAGTCGAGACGTACAAGCGATATCTTCAGGAGGCGCGCTCCCCCTCGCTTTCGCCGGGTGCCCGAATCGGAGGAGTCGTGGTCAACTGCAATCCCTTCACGAGAGGGCACCTATGGCTCATGGAGCGGGCGAGTGCCTTGTGCGAGCATCTCTATGTCGTGGTGGTGGAAACCGATCTTTCCGTTTTCCCGTTTAAGGACCGGCTGCGGCTTGTCCGGGAGGGGACGGCGCATCTCGGCAATGTAACGGTTCTTCGGAGTGGTGACTATGCAGTCTCCCCCGCAACATTTCCCTCCTATTTCCTCAAGGATCGCGATGACCTCGCGAAGGCAAGGATCCAGACCCGACTCGATGTGACGCTTTTCGCAAGACTTTTCTGTCGCGAGCTGGGCATTCACACCCGTTTTGTCGGGACGGAACCCTATTGCCCGATCACGCGGACCTACAACGAGGCCATGCGCGAGGTCCTCCCCCCCCTTGGCGTCGAGGTGGTGGAACTTCCGCGACTTCCCCTCGAAGAAGGAGGTGCGGCGATCTCGGCTTCCGCAGTGCGGCAGGGACTTCGCGAGGAAAATTGGGATCTCGTGCGACGCCTTGTTCCCGATGTGACCTGGGCGTATCTGCGTGACGCTTCCACCGCCGGGATTCTGGAGCGGGTGCGGAAGAGCGAGACCCGCCACTGAATTTCCTACGGACAGAGTTCATCCAGCTCGTTCAGCGCTTCCCGAAGGGAGTTCCTGCGGGGGGAATGGTCTGTCAGCACATCGCCGATGGCGACAAAGAGACCCCTTCCGAACCGGAGCTGTGCTTCCAGGTCGCTTTGAGCATCTCCGAAATAGAGCGGAAACAGGGATTTCATCCGTTCCGCCAGGAGGCGCAGCCCTTCCGGAGAGGGTTTGAGGATGCCGTCCTCGGGAGTGATGCACAGGTGGGAAGGAAAGTCCTGCCAACCCAGTTTTTCCAGCGCGAGAGCCAGTTCATCTCTGGGGCGTCCCGTGTAGATGCCGCAGGGAAGGGGCAGGGACGACCAGTGCAGGGAGAGTTCGGGCGTCTCACTGCGCCATAGTCCGGCCCCTCGGGCGTAACGGGGGCTCGCCTTCCGGATCCGCTCGTAGTCGGAGCCGAGGTAGAGTTCTTCGCAGAGGCGTCTCGTTTCTTCTCTGGAAGGGACATTGCCGAAGGAGGCAATGACCCAGGGCGCGATGTCCTTGTCCCGGGGACAGCTGTTGAGAGTGCGTTCCCAGTCCTTCGGAGAGGGGAACGCTTCGTCGAGAGATGTCTTCCCCGAGGAGGCTGCGGCGGCCAGAAAAGCCCAGGCGATGTCATAATCGTCGTTGAATCCAGGGTGGCGTTTGGTGACGCGCAAATGTTCGTCGCAGAAGGGTGAAAAAGGAACGTCCTTTCTGCCGAGCAGGTGATGCCATCCGAGACGGATTCCTTCGCGGATCACTTCCGGGTAGGAACGACGGACGTCGATGAGGACGCCATCCACGTCGAAGATGAAGCTGTCCGGTGTCGTGCGGGAATACATAGGACCGACTCCTCTGTGTTGATATTGTCTTCCGGAAAGAGGCGTCTTCGCCTCCGGCGGCAAGAAGGGTACCAGATCGGAGAGGGAATGTATATGATCGAAATTCCGCTGGATCGGGAATCCTCGCAAGCTCTCTATCGCCAGATCGCCTCGCACCTGAGTCTCATGATCACGCACGGTGCCTTTCCAGGAGGGCATCGTCTTCCCGGAGCGCGCTCCCTCGCACGATTCCTGGGCGTGAGCCGCATCACGGTCGAGCAGTCCTACGCGCTTCTCGAGTCCGCGGGAATGCTGCGCATCGAGGGACGAAGCGGTGCTTTCGTGATACCTCCGTCCGGTGCGTGTGCGTCCCGGGAAGAGTTTCTACCACATGTCGATATGGCCTCGGGGTTGCCCTCGCCGGGTCTCGTTCCGGGAGGACAGATCGGCAAGCTCTGCAGAGATCTTTTTACCGCCGCCGGAGAGGATGCCCTTCTGGGAAGTCCGCTCGTGGGGGATACGGGGCTTCGGCATGCCCTTGTGCGCCATGCCGCGACGAGAGGAATTCCCGCTAGGTGGGAAGACGTGGTGGTGGTCTCCGGAGCACAGGAAGGGCTGTATCTTGCTGTGGCTACCCTCGCTGCGCAGGGTGTCCGGAAAATCTGGGTCGAGAGCTTTACGTACCCCCGGATTTTCGGCTTGGCCAGATCCCTCGGAATCGGCGTGGGATTGCTCCCCATGGAGGAACGAATCCTCGGGGAGGCACTGACGCGGGTTCGTCAGGGAGAGGTCCTCTATCTCATTCCCAGTTTCCAGAACCCCACGGGGAGAACGCTTTCCTTGCGTCTTCGGGAACAGGTGCTTGCCGCTGCAGTGGAACGACGGTTTTGGATTATCGAGGACGATGCCTACGGAGAACTCCGCTACGGTGAGACAAGTGTTCCCGCCCTCAAGGCGATGGCGGAAAGGGAGCGGATTCTCTATCTCGGGTCGTTCAGTCAGCTTCTTTTTCCGGGATTGCGCTTGGGGTACGTGCTCGTTCCCCGGGAAATTCTGTCGTCTTTTTGTGCGGCGAAGGAACAGATTTCGGGAGCGACTTCGTCTCTCGTGCAACATCTCGTCCGCGGGTTCATCGAGGAAGGCCGTCTCGAAGAGTCGCTTTCCGCAGCACGGACGCTCATGGCGCAGCGGATGCGCCATTTGGGGGAAGAGTTGCGGAGAATGCTCCCCGGATGGCATTTCGAGCAGCCCATGGGAGGTATCTATCTCTGGCTGCACACACCGGGGGTGACTGGTTCGAAACTTGCCGCGGCGGCGAGACGGAAGGGGGTTCTCGTCTCCGCGGGAGGTGCGTTCACCTTTCCCGAGGACGATGCCGTGGAGACTCTCCGTCTTTCCGTGAGCTGCGAGGGGCCGGAGGGAATCCGGGAAGCCGTGGGGATTCTCGCGGAGATCCGGAGGTTGGGCACATGAACGTCATCGTGCATGCCGTCCTTGATGGCCGAGACGAGCGGAAGTTTCTCCAGGAAAGCCTGTTCGAGCGAGGCGCCTCCGTCATCGTGCAGTTGGCGCTGAACATCCCCGGATATCCGAAACGTATGGAGGGTGATCTGCCGTGCCTTCTGCGCACCTATACGTTGTTTCGAAGGGCGCTCCCGGACGGCGCGGGCTTTTTGGCCCGTTGCCTGTTGGAAAATGGAGCAGGACTCGCGCTTTGCACGGCCTTGTTCGACGTTGACGAAAATGCGCTCAAACGGCTTTGCGTTTTTCTGGAGGAGGGGCTTCCCTGGGGAAGGATTCTCGACGCGGATGTGGTGGTTCCTCAGGGCCCCTTGTCTCGAAGGGAATTCGGGTTTCCTCCGAGGTGTTGCCTTCTCTGCGAGGATGATGCAAAAAGTTGTGCCCGGCGGAGTGCCCACTCCATGCATGCTCTCCGAGAGACTGCACGAGTGCTGCTGGCACAGGTCCACGACAGCGGGGAGATGGCTCAGCGCTCTTCCGTGGGGTTTTCTGCCGCACCCGCGTCAACGAGATAACGTTTCCAGAGAAAGAGGGCGATTCCGGCGCTCAGCGTGCCGAAAAGAATCCCCAGGGCAATGAGATCCGGACGCCCTTTTTCGAAGAAATACCCCCCCAGTCCAGCCACGGCCTTGGCGTATCCTACGATCGATCCGAGTGAAAAAAGCAGAACGACGAAACGCATGAGACTACCTCCAGGAGTTTTTCTTTTTTCTCACGAGGGGAGTGCCCATCATTCGGGAAAAGAGTTGTGTGCACTGACAGGTGGTGATACAATCAGCGCGTTTGGGAAACATGCACAAAAGTTATGCAGTTAAGAGCAGGTCCGAAGACGAGGAGGCACCGACGTGAGAGAACCCAGATTATATACTACATCCGCCGATTATGTATACCAGGAACTGCGCCACCGGATCATCACGAAGCAGCTCAAGCCGGGGCAGCGGCTTCCCGAGGTGAATATCGCCGTTCAGATGGGGGTCAGTCGGACTCCCGTGCGAGAGGCGCTGCGGCGGCTGGCCAGCGAAGGGCTCGTCCTTGTCATTCCCAACAGCGGTGCCCGTTTGGCTTCTCCGAACAGGCGGGAGATCGAAGACGCTTATGTGGTTCGTGAACAGCTGGAATCTCTGGCGATCAGACTTGCCGTGGCACGTCTTTCGGATCGCCATCTCCGTCGCCTTGAGGAGACCGTCATCGCGGAAGAGCGCGCCTTCGAGGAGAAGAACCTGGAGCTATACCTCGAGGTCAACGAGTCGTTTCATCGAATCATCGCCGAGGCCAGCGGAAACAGAGTCTTGGCGGACTATGTGGAGAACATTCTGGCGAGAACCAATGTGTACATCGTCTTCTACGATCCCTTCTACGACATCGAGACAAATCCCAGCATTGCCGAACACCGGGCCATCGTGAACGCGTTACGTCTCCGGGACGAAGAAAAGGCTGTGGCACTCATGCGGGAACACCTGGAGCTTTCCATGCAGGACCTCCGTCGCCCCGAAGAGGAAGCCGTCCAGAAGAAGGAGACGGAGTGAACGTCGTTCTCGCTTGACCGGAGATGAGAAACATACAGAGAGGCGCTCCTCTTCAGGAGGTGCGCCTCTTTTTTCCCGGAGGCCACGCTTTACCTCTTCTTGGGGAAGATATTAGCGATATTGAAGAAGCGTTGCCGGTTCAAACCGGAGGATCTTTTCCGAAAGTCACATCACCGTAGAAGAAAGGGGGCGCCCTCAATGGGTGCACGAACGCTGCCGACGCTTGATCTGAAAAGGAATTACGCTCGCGTGAGGGATGAGATCACCGAGGCCCTGTCGAAGGTGCTTGAAAGTCAGCATTTTATTCTGGGGCCTGAGGTAAAGGCTCTGGAGGAGGAAGTGGAGCAGTATCTGGGAGTTCCCTCCGCCGTGGGATGTGCATCGGGATCGGATGCGCTGTTTCTGGCCCTCATGACGCTGGGTATCGGAGAAGGAGACGAGGTGATCACCACACCCTTCAGCTTCTTCGCCACGGTAAGCTGTATCGTCCGCACGGGGGCACGCCCGATTTTTGCGGACGTGGATCCTCGCACGTACAACATTCGCCCGGATCTGATCCTTGAAAAGGTGACTCCCCGGACGAAAGCGGTCATTCCCGTCCATCTTTTCGGGCAGATGGTTCCCCTGGAGGAGCTTCGAAAGCCTCTCGAAGAGCGGGACATCGCTCTTGTGGAGGATTGTGCTCAATCCTTCGGTGCATGGCGGAATGTGGAAGGAAAACCACTTCGTTCCGGTGCCGTGGGCGATATGGGGTGCTTCTCCTTTTTTCCGACCAAGAATCTCGGGTGTTACGGTGATGGCGGCATGGTCACCACCACCTGCAGTGACTATGCGGAACGTCTTCGTCGTCTCCGCGTGCACGGTGCGGACAGCACCTACTTTCACAAGGAAGTGGGACTCAACAGCCGCCTGGACGCCATGCAGGCGGCCATTCTGCGGGTCCGTCTGCGCCACGTTTCCGCCTGGAACGAGGAGCGGCGCCAGGTGGCGGAGCGCTACAGGCTCCTCTTCGCCGAGGCTGGGCTTCTCGACCGCATCGTGCCTCCGGAAGAGGCGAAGGACAACTATCATATCTATCATCAGTATGTGGTGCGGGCGGAGCGGCGGGATGCTCTTCTGGCATTCCTCGGCGAAAGGGGCATTGCAGCCCGGGTCTATTATCCGCTCTGTCTCCACCTGCAACCCTGTTTTGCCTTCCTCGGCTATGGCGAGGGAGAAATGCCCGTGGCGGAAGCGTTGACGCGGGACGTCCTGGCTCTTCCCATCTTCCCGGAACTCACCGCAGAGGAGCAGGAGTGGGTCGTCGAGACCATCGCGGAGTTCTATCACCTCTAGACTGACCAATATTGTCCTTTCTGCTGTTTTCGGATATACTACCGATGCGGATGGTTGTCCGCATCGGTAGTATGTGTTGAAAGCAGGACGATTTTCTCTGGATTCCGTTTATGGAGGTGATGTCCATGTTTCCCTTTTTTTTCGACTCCACGTTTCTCCTCCTTCTTCCGGCGCTTTTCCTGGCTATATGGGCACAGATGAAGGTGAAAGGGGCTTTTCACCGATACAGTCAGGTCGCTTCTCGACGGAATCTCACCGCCGGACAGGCGGCGCGGATTCTTCTCGACCGCTTCGGCCTTTCGGGTGTCCCCGTGGGCATGGTTCCGGGAGAGCTGACGGACCATTACGACCCCAGGGCCAAATCCCTTTCCCTGTCCCAAAGTGTCTATAACAGTACCAGCATCGCCGCCATCGGCGTTGCTGCTCACGAGGTCGGGCATGCCGTGCAGGATTTGAAGGCCTATGCACCACTTCGCCTGCGGAACGCCATTGTTCCCGTGGCGAACATCGGATCGGGTCTTGCCTTTCCGCTCTTCTTCATCGGGCTCATCATGAGAGCGCCGGCGCTTATGAACGTGGGAATCCTCGTGTTTCTCGGCGTGGTGGTCTTTCATCTGGTGACGCTCCCGGTGGAGTTCGATGCCAGTTCCAAGGCACTGCGCCTTTTGGGCGAAACACAGATTCTGGCTCCCGACGAGATCGGCGGTGCTCGTGCGGTACTGAACGCCGCCGCCCTGACCTATGTGGCGGCCACGGTGATGGCGGCCGCACAGCTTCTCCGCTTGGTTCTGCTTCGTGGCATGGTGGGTGGGCGAGACGATTGACACGAGTGCAACATCGGTGCCGGAACGGGAAAATCTTCTGTAAGAGATGCTCAAGACCGTTATATAATGGGGTGGCCGGCCACCCCATTTTTTATTATTCAGAGGCCGACAAGAAAGGAGATCCCTTGCCGTGCATCCCATGTTGCTGATTTTCGGGGTTTTTCTGCTGCTTTTGCCGTGGGTGGGGCTCGTGCTTCTCCTTTTCTTTCTGTTCCTTTTTCTGCTTCTCCTGCCGCTTGGTTTTGCGGCGAACTCTTTTTTCTGGCTTGTCGCGGGGCCCCGGAGGATCTTTCGTGTTCTCACGAACAGGGCGGTCCGTCGCAACCATGCACGGGAGCACGCCACGGTGAACGTCCTGGAGGAGCGCTTCGGCCCTCTGAACATTTCCGGACTTGCCTTCGACGATGGCTTTTCTCTGAGGGGAGGCGTTCTGGATCCTGCTGTCGTGATTGAGGCGGCTCGACAGGCGCTTCGTCGACTGCGTGACGGGGAGGTGCATCTTGCGCTGCACCGGAAGTGCGGAACGACCATCATCGTGACGAATACCCTTGCATCGCTCCTGTTTCTCACGCTTCTCGTACTGTCGTGACACGTCACTTTTCTCTCCAGTGTGCTCCTTCTTTTCCTCGCCCAGTGGATCGGCCCCGTGGCAGGAATGTTCGTGCAGAAATACATGACTACGGCGGTGGATGTGGAGCGCCTGGAGATTTCAGGCATCGAGATCAGGGGAAACAGAGTCGCGCACTCTATGCGAATACGCTTTGTGCTTCCCGAGGAACTGTTTGTTGCCACGCGACAGCGCGGAAACGTTCGCGAACCGGAGATCCTGTTCTGATGCGGGGTGTCGAGGCGGCGCTTCTCGTCTGGGCGGAAGTAGAGAAAGGCGCTTTCGCGTCGGAAAAGCTCCGTGCAGTGACGGCGGATGTCGCGAGAACGGAACGGACTCTTGCGACGACGCTCGTGTACGAGGCGCTCCGACGAAAAAGTCTCTGGGAACATCTCCTGGAAAAACTAGCCAGACGCCCTCTCGCGGAACTCGGAAAGGATGAACGAGCCGCCCTTCTTCTTGGAACGGCAGGCCTCTGTTCGCTTCGGACGTTTGCACCCGCAGTGCTTGTGAGTGCGCTCGTGTCGGAGATGAAGCGGCGCAAAGGGCACGGTGCGGCGAATTTCGTCAATGCCGTGTTGCGTGGGGCCGTGGAAACTGCACCTGTATTGATGGAAGATCTGAAATCGAGTGCCACGCTCAAAGAATTTGCGCTCTTCCGAGGCATTCCTCAATGGGCGGCATCTCTTTGGGAGCGGGAAATCGGCGGAGCCCAGGCGAAAAGACTGATCCGCCTTCTCGCCATGAAAAATTTCGCTTCCCTGCGCCTTGCCTCCGAGGGGGAGCGCCCAGCCTACCTGGAGGAGTTGCGGTACCACGGTATTCACGCCTGGCCCTCGCCGCTCCTTCCTTTCGGTGTGAGAACGGCGTCGACGCTTCATCCTCCGACACTCCCCGGTTTCGCTGCGGGAAGGGTTTCCCTGCAAAGCGAGTCCGCCATGCTTGTCGGCGGAGTTGTCGCGTCTTTCTGGGAGGCGAGGCGGGGCATTCTCGATATGTGTGCCGGAAGAGGCGGTAAGACGGCCCTGTTGGCGCAACTTCTGCCGGAAGCCCGAATCGAGGCATGGGAGTTATCCCCAGGCAAGGCAAGGGCTCACGAAAGGGAAATGAGGCGTCTCGGCTTTTCGGAGAGAGTACGCCTCTTCTACGGTGATGCCTTGCTTCTCGAACCACAGGAACCTCCGGGAATGGTCCTCCTCGACGCGCCGTGTACGGGAAGCGGAACCTGGGGACGCCATCCGGAAGGGAAATGGCGACTTTCGGAGAGACATGTGTCTCTCTGTGCGGAGCTTCAGAAGGAACTTTTGTCCAAAGCTGTTCGAATAGTTGCCCCGGGAGGCCTTGTAGTGTACGTTACGTGCAGTCTCTTTCGGGAGGAAAACGAACAAGTGGTGGCGGATGTCCTGAGCCGTTTCCGGAATGTGGTGGACATGCCCTTTGCCGGAGGGAAACTCTTCCAGAAGGGACGTCCTTGGGGTGCGGCATTGTGGCCTCTGCTCCCCTGGATTGACGGTTTTTATGTCTGTGTGCTCAAAAAGCGGGAGTGACGAGCCGTGTTTGCGTGACGAACCACGTCCTCAATGAAAAAGAGACGTGCGAAGAATGCGGGAATGACGGCCTTCCGGAGGAACGCGGTCGGGAAGGGGAGGAAGCGAAAAAATCATGAAAAAAATAGTCACGTTGACCTTGTTTCTCGTGTTTCTTGTTGTTTTGGGATCGGGAGTGTTCACCGTCTATGCTGTTTTTTGGGGAGGCAAGGAGGTTTCCGTTCCTTCCCTGGAGGGGATGTCCATTATCGAAGCGGTGGACGTTGCCCAGCGCATGGGGTTGGTTGTGCGCGTGGATCAGGTCGATTCGCTCAAGAAGTCCGGATTGGTGCTGTCGCAATGGCCTGCTGCGGGGACGCTC
>NZ_JARKPW010000195.1:0-3086 GCF_029975095.1 Aminiphilus sp. | reverse complement strand
TATTCCTCCTCCGGTTCCTCGGGAACGACAGGTGTCTCCTTGGAAACCGTAAGCGTTTCCCGTATCTTCTCCAGCTTGAGAACGGCCTTTGCGACACCCTCAATGATCGCCTCCGGCCGCGGCGGACATCCATTGACATAGACATCGACGGGGATAATGTTGTCCACGGGACCGTCCAGATTGTAGGATTTGTAAAAGACATCCCCGGAGCAGCCGCAGTTCCCCACTACGATGACGACCTTCGGGTCGGGAATCTGAGCGTGGATGCGGCGCAGGCGATCGGTCATGTATTTCGTCACCGGCCCCGTGACGAGGAGCGCGTCGGCATGACGAGGCGTTCCGACAAGTTTCATACCGAAACGTTCAATATCATAACGGGGCGAGATGGTGGCGACGATCTCAATGTCGCAACCATTGCAGGAACCGCTGTTGCAGTGAAAAACCCAGATTGACTTTGGCAACACTTCGAGATGTTTTTCCGGTTTCATTGCCGTCCTCCTACAGGAGCGCCAGAGAAAGCATCAGCGCGGTGAAAACAACGAGATAGCCCGTGTACTCGGTGGCAATGCCACTGTGCCACGCCGTGAGCAGTTCGTAGAATCCGGACAGCGCCTTGGTAAATCCCCAATAGGCCCCGCTCGCAGGAACCGCGTAATCCTCTCCTTTTTCCGGGACATCATTGCCACAGAAAAAGATGTCGTCTTGCTCCGTTCCCTCCTTGTAGTCCGAGCGCCCCTGAGAGCGAAACCACAACACGAAGACAGAGACGATGAAAAAGAACACCAGCCAGCTCACGACATCCCAATACCCGAATCCGGAATGGATCTTGGGCCACATCAGAGACCACCCCCCATAACTGCCCGAATGTAACCGGCTTGATCAACGAGGGCTTTGGCTGCCGGCTCGATGATATGAGCCATGGACCAGGTCGGAAAAAGAGAGAGCCCGAGGACGACAAGCGTCAGAGAGAACATCCCGAGAAGCATCGTGCCCGGCACTTCCTCCACCTCGGCGAGCCGGCTTCTCCGTGGTCCCAGGAATGCCGTCTGAAAGACTTTCACGAAAGACGCGAGGGTCAGCACGGAGGTGACCATGGCCACTACAGGAAGAAAGGGATGCACGGCAAAGGTGGATTCATAGATGAGCAGTTTTGACACGAATCCGTTGAATGGCGGAAGACCTGCAATGGCCGCCGCGGCGATGATGAACATGAACGTGGTATGCGGCATGGCGTGAGCAAGTCCACCCAACTCGTTGAGATTCCTGCTCTTGGCTGCATAAGCGAGTGCTCCCGCCACAAGGAAGAGGAGTCCTTTGTACATGGTGTAGTTCATGAGATGGAAGATTCCACCCTGAATAGCGGTGAACCCGTAGTCCGCCATGGCCTTCGCATCTTTCAGCGCCAACAGGCCCACGCCCAATCCAAGCAGAATGTAGCCGACCTGGGAGACGGAATGATACGCCATGAGTCGCTTGACATCCTTCTGTATCACCGCCATGGTTACGCCGATGAACATGGAAAGGAGCCCCATGACGATGATGGTCCAGGGAACGACGCTGCTGCCGATGCTCATGCCGTAAATGGAAAAGCAGACCCGGAAAAGACCGTAGAGCGATGCCTGGCTCACGGCAACGAGAAGACAGGTGACACCCGCCGGTGCTTCCGCGTAGGCATCAGGGGTCCACATGTGCATGGGTACGGAACCGCACTTCATGGCGAGGGCCGCCACGAGAAGAGCCAGCGCGGCCTTTTCCGGGAGTCCCAAATGGAGCATCTGTCCTACCGCCGCCATGTTCACCGCGTTGTATCTTCCGTAGAAGAGCCCGACAGCCAGAAGAACGAAGAGCGCCCCCACCGTGGAGATCAGCATGTACTTGAAGCCGGCCTCCACCGCTTCCGGGCGGTCCCGCCAGAAAGCCACGAGACCGAAGGAGGCAACGGAGGCAATCTCAAGAAAGACGAAGAAATTGAAAAGATCACCCGTGAGCTCCATGCCCAACATGCCGGTGGTAAGCAGAAAATAAAGGGCAACGAACTTGTCCAGTCCGGAGAAACGCTCCATGAAACGAAGGGAAAAGAGTGTCCCTGCGAAGGACGCGATGCTGCCGATGACAGCCATGAGCGCACTGAATGAATCCACTTCGAGAATGATCCGGATCGGCAAACTCATCCCCGATGGCAGAGCGAGTTTCCAACTCTCTGCTCCGAGAACGTAGACAAATACGCCGTTCATGGATGCCTTTTGCCAGAGCAACAGCGCAAGTGCCGCCGTACAGGCGGAGATGAGGACAAACCACGCGTTGCGGGCGTAGCGACCGCTCAATCCCAGAACGGGTGCACCGAAGGCTCCCAGAAGGGGGACGGCGAGCACCAGAGCGGGGAGATGATCGTACCAGTTCATCCTCGCAGCCTCCTTATCTCCCTGACGTCGAGTGTTCCGTAATGACGATAGAGAACCATGATGAGCGACAGCATGAGCGCCGTGGTGGCCATACCGATGACGATAGCCGTCAGTGTCAGCGCCTGCGGCGTTGGAAGTACGAGAACCTTGCTCTCTCCAGCAAGAGTGAAGACGGGAATCCGACCTCCCGTTCGATAGCCGAGAACGATGAGAAACATGTTCGTCGCTGCCTCGATCACGGAGATACCGATGGCGATTTTTATCAGGTTTCTTTCGAAAACCACCGCATAAAGACCGAACAGGAAAAGGAGACCCACGATGAGATAGGGGAAACTAGCGATCATGACCGGCCTCCTTGCCCTGCGTCTCTTCTTTCGGAGAAGAAAGCGACGCCTTGCTCATATAGAGAAGGATGAGCGAGAGTCCTCCCACAACCTCAAGCCCCACTGCGATGTTCGCCAGGGCAATCGTTCCGGAACTGTTGAGAACGCCCGCATTGGGTCCGAGCGGTACTGTCGCTCCAAAGAGCCCTCCCCGCTTTGCGAGGACATTGTAGAAGAAGGTCGTTCCGATTCCGAGAAACCCCGCACCGATGAAGAGCAGCAGCCCGGTTTGCTCCAGAGCGGTGTACACTCCCTTGCGTACCCATCCGAAGACCTTGCCGCCGCCATGGGCGACGAGAAG
>NZ_JARKPW010000192.1:0-13623 GCF_029975095.1 Aminiphilus sp. | reverse complement strand
GTAGATGTTGCATGAGGGGTTCCATGATCTGCTCCCCCACGGTATAGACGGGATTGAGACTCGTCATGGGTTCCTGGAAAATCATGGAGATCCTGTTTCCTCTCACGGAACGCATCTCCTGTTCGGAAAGAGCCAGGAGATTTTTGCCGTCGAAGAGGATCTCCCCGCCGGCGATCCTTCCCACGGGCTTGTGCACCAACCGTAGGATGGAGAGGGCAGTGACACTCTTTCCGCATCCGGACTCTCCCACCACACCCAGGGTCTGCCCCGCTTCGATGCTCAGGGAGACGCCGTCCACAGCCCTGACAACGCCACGATCCGTGTCGAAATACGTCTTGAGTCCTTTGACTTCCAGCAAGGGCATGGAAAAGCACCTCCTATCGCTTCAAGCGCACATCGAGTGCATCGCGAAGACCATCTCCAAGGAAATTAAAGGCCAGCACCGTGTACATGATGGCGAGCCCGGGAAAGATCGCCCACCACCATTGCCCCTGGCCGAGATATTTCTGCCCCTCGGAAATCATCAGCCCCCAACTCGGCGTGGGAGGTTGCGCACCAAAGCCGAGAAAAGCCAGCCCCGCCTCGATCATGATGATGCTCCCCATCCCCAGCGTCGCCTGCACGATCACGGGAGCCAGGGCATTGGGAAGAATGTGCACGAAGATAATCCGCCACGAGGGCATGCCGAGCGCTCGGGCGGCCTCGACGAACTCCCGCTCTCGCAGGGAGATGAACTGAGCCCGAACCACCCTTGCGATGGAAACCCAGTTCACCATGCCGATGGCGATGTAGACCACCACGAGACTTGGATCCTTGAACACCGCAACCACCGCGAGGACGAAGAGGAGAAAGGGAAAGGCGAAGACCACGTTGACGAGCCAGGAGATGAGATCGTCCACCCACTTCCCCACATATCCCGCGAGTGCCCCGAGAGGAATGCCGATGACCAGCGAGACGAGAGTCGCGAAGATGCCGATCTGAAGGGAAATGCGCGCCCCGAAGATGATCCGGCTCAGAATGTCCCGACCGTACAGATCCGTACCGAACCAGTGCTTTGCCGAGGGAGAGGCGAGGCGGACGGCTTTGCCTTCGGTCCAGATGAGCTGTTTGAGCGGATCGTAGGGAGAGATCCACGTCGCCAGAACTGCCACGAGAATCACCGTGATCACCATGACGAGTCCGATCATGGCAAGCCGGTTTCTCCGGAACCTGAGCCACGCCTCGAACCAGAGACTTCCGCCGGATGCAGCAGGTGTCGTTCTTTCCGTCATGATCGTCACCTACTCGAACCGGACTCTCGGATCGATGAAGCCGTAGGAGAGATCCACCACGAGATTGGTTACGAGAAAAATGAGCGCCATGAAAATAACGGTCCCTCGGATCATGGGGAAATCTCTGGCCACAAGGGCCTCCACCGCAAGCCGACCTATGCCGGGCCAGGCGAAGATCGTCTCCGTGAGCACCGCCCCGGAGAGCAGTTCCGCCACCTGAGTTCCGATGATGGTCACCACGGGGATCAGTGCATTCTTCAGGGCATGTTTGATCACCACGATCTTCTCGGCGAGCCCCTTCGCCCGGGCAGTGCGGATGTAATCCTGGCTCAGCACCTCGAGCATGCAGGAGCGCGTAAGCCGGGCGATGAGCGCCGCCGGGCGGACACCGAGGGTCAGCACGGGCAGGATCAGATAGATCGCCTGGCCATCACCGTAGCCGACGCCTGGAATCCAGTGCAGGTTGTAGGCAAAGGCGAGCAGCAGAAGAAGCCCGACCCAGAAGACGGGAGCGCTGACTCCCGAGATGGCGAGGAACATGGCGGAATAGTCGAACACGGAATACTGCTTCACCGCCGAGACGATCCCTGCGGTGACGCCGAGCACGGAGGCAACCACCATGGCCCAGAAGGCAAGGCGCAAAGTTGCACCGAAACGCACGGAAAGAGCGACGGAGACTTTTTCGTTGCTCCGGTAGGAGGTTCCGAGATCACCCCGGAGCAGCTCGCCGAGGAACTTCGTGTATTGTCGGTGCAGAGGAAGATCGAGCCCAAGATCGGCGCGTATCCGCGCCAGCGTGGCGGGGTCGCCGCGCTGCCCCATCATGATGCGCGCAGGATCTCCTGGAACAACAGCCATGAGAATGAACACCACTGTGACGACACCCCAAAGGACGGGGATCGTGTACAGGATTTTTCGAAGAAAATAGGTGAACACGAGCACACCCCCAATTCAAAGTCGGGACGGAGACATACGAAAAGGGAGGAAAGACCAGCCCTCCTCCCTTTTCTTTCTGACCGCGCTACTTCTTCGTCACCCACACGTTATAGAGCGGCGTCGAGTAGTCACCCATGGCGGGCAGATGCATGTTCTTCACCCATTCCTGCCCGAGAAGGCTCGTGGAGTAGTGGAAGAGGAACACCCACGGTGCATCCTCCACAATGAGCTGCTCCGCCTTGCGGTAGAGCTCGATGCGCTTGTCCCAGTTCGTCTCCACCCGTGCCTCGGCGAGCAGGGCATCCACCTCGGGATTGCTGTAGAAGGAATAGTTCCCCTTCGATCCGTGGTTGCTCGAATGCAGCAGCACGTAAAGGAAATTGTCCGGGTCGAGATAGTCTACGACCCATCCCATGCGGAACATCTGCGTCTCCGCACGCTCGCACATGTCGAGGTGCACGCCCCAGTCAACGACCTTGATGTTCAGCTTGATTCCCAGTTCCATCAACTGGGCCTGAATCGCCTCGGCCACCGCCTTGTGTCGGGGATTGTTGTTCACCTGCAGTTCGCATTCGAAACCATTCGGATAGCCCGCCTCTTTCAGCAGGGCCTTGGCCTTGTCCGGATCGTAGCTATACCCCTTCAGGTCGGGATTGAAACCGGGCATTCCCGGAGGCAGCACGCCCTTGCCTGCAGGATACCGTCCCTCGATGACGAGATCGCTGATGCGCTCCCGGTCCACAGCGTAGTTGACGGCCTGGCGAAGCGCCCTGTTGCCCTTGAAGGGCTCCTTGCTGTTGTTGAATCCGTAGTAGTACGTTCCCACCCAGGGACGTTCCTGGAAGAGCGGGCCGTAGGTCGCCTTCGCCTCCACATAGAACTCGTCGGGGAAATCCTGGAAGGCATCGAGATTTCCCTTCTTGAATTCCTCGTAGGCAATAGTGTTGTCGGGGATGACCACGAGCTCCACGCCGTCGAGATAGGGCAGCGCGTTCCCCTTGCCATCCTTCCGCCAGTAGTCGGGGTTTTTCTTGAGAACCACTTTCTGGTCATGATCCCATCGTTCGAGCATGAACGGTCCCGTTCCCACGGGATGGAAATTGAACTCTTTGCCCCATTTCTCCGCGTCCTCCCTGGGAATGACCATGAAGGAATTGTAGGCGAGGACACTGACGAAGGGCGCGAAGGAATAGGTCAGCTTGAACTGCAGGGTGTAGTCATCCAGGACCTTGATGCCGCTCCACTCCGTCACACCCGTTTCATCACGGCTGACGAAATCCTGATAGCCCTCAATCATTTCTATGAAATACGCCCGGGGCGAATTGTCCCGCACCATGCGCTCGAAGGTGTACTTCCAGTCCTGTGCGGTAACTTCTCTTCCGCCGTTCGCCGTGGGTTCTCCCAGGCATTCCTTATGGAACCGGACACCCTTCCGGAGTTTGAAGGTCCACACCGTGCCACCTTCGCTTCCCTCCCAGCTCTCGGCCAGCGCAGGGAGCACGCCCTTGCCGTCGCTGTCGTTTTCCACAAGGCTGTCGAACATGAGGTAGATAGCCCGGCTGGACACCGTATCCGTGGCCTGGGCAGGATCGAGCTTCGGTGGATCGTTGATCTCACGCCAACGAAGGATACCACCGTACACCGGGTCTTCCGCAAAGGCTGTTCCCGCCATACAAAGGACACCGAACGTCAAGAGGAACAACAAGAAGACTTTCATGTCTCTCTTCATGCATCCCATCCTTTCTTAGACTCTCCATGTCTCCGAAAAGCACACGAACCGATGTTTCGCCGCAACACGCGTGTCTTCCCCTCGCGTCGGAGGGATTTCACCTCATCTTCAAACCTCCGGCGGACATCACCTCCCTCTGAAGCCCGCACCGGCCGAAGGACCGTCAGGCATGTTCCTCGTGAGAAAAATACCTGAGACAACACGTCACGCATCGAGAAGAAAACACTCTTTTTCGAATGCAGCTATACAGACCGGACGGTATAGCTGCATCTATTCCGAAAATTTCAAGACGAGCTGCGCCCACTCTCGAAACCAGAACATGAAACAAGAGGAGCGCGTACAAAATCATCCAGGGCGTCGAACCGGTATGGACATGCGCCTTAACGCGGGATCTTCCCGCGTGACACCGCCATGGCTCGACACTGCTCCGAAGCAAATCCGCCTTTCTTCCCGGGGATGTTCCGGAGAGAAATTGGCTCTGTCGCAATGAAAGAAAAAAGAAGGAAGGGGGCATTGCGCAAACACGACACCGAGGCGTCCCAAAAGGACGGGCGAGGACCTCCCAATTCCCGAACAATCACCGAGGAATCTCTTTCGACGGAGGGATGACGTCAACGGAGAGAGCACAGACAATCACCTTCCCTTTCATGACTCCGGGAACTCCTCAAAGCCATTTCGCCGAAACCGGGCACACTGCCTCTGTGACATTTCTTTGCAGCATCGGGGGAAGGCGAAATCCAACAACACAACGTAACAAAAAAATAATATGGATTGCCTGCCTTGTTCTTCACTACAGATGATAACACGTTCCTCACTTCCCGTCACCTGAAGGCAAAAGACACGCTCCTCATTCCTCCCCCCTCCGTGTTGCTCCAACGGGAAAAACCCCTTCATGCGCTAAAATCAGCGCATATCCTTCAAATTCTTTCCCTTTTCATGAACTATTCCTCTTCGTTGTTCTCGTCGGAAATCTTGCGACAGAGCTCTTCCATGGACAATTCGGGGCGAATGCCGAAGCGGGTGAGCACAAAATCATACCGAAGAGGATCCTCGGGATTGATCTCCCGGAAGACCCGCGTGGCCTCCAGCGCGGCACCGAGATCCGGATGACGTCTCTCGCAGAAACCCCAGGCCGAACAGAGAGCGAACATGTGCGTATCCAGCGGCAAAACCAGCTCGGAGGGATACAGGCACGTCCACCCTCCTGGATCTATGGCATCACGACGGACCATCCACTTGAGGAAAAGGAACAGACGCTTGCAGGCACTCCCCTTTTCCGGCGAAGCCAAAAGGCTGCTCCGGCTTCTTCCCGGAGGCACGGCGCCAAGTTGCGTCAGCACTCGAACGAAAGAAGCCACCCCTCGCACCGCACGAACGGAACGGTTCGTATGCAGGATTTCCCTTTCCCCCTCCATGGGAACGTTCATTCCCTCGCGGAAAAGGGGCTCCAGTCCACCATACCGCCGCAGCACCAGACGAATGGCTCGGAGCAGTGCCACCGTCTCCTCCGGGTCGGTAAAACGGTGACGCAGCGGAAACGACGAGGGGACAAACTCTTCCTCCGGCATTCCGACAAGCCTGCCGGACGGTTCCGGACCGAGAATATTCAGAAGAATTTCGACGCTCCTCTGGATCTGGCGGACCTTACCGTACGCGAAACATGCCGCCAGAAGACCCGCGACTTCCACATCCTCCGGCGTATCATACCGGTGAAGAAAAAGGACCGGATCCGGATCCAGATAACGGGGAGAAGCATAGGTTTCGTAGAGGGCATCGAAGCACGTGCGATATCGCAGCGGGAGCAACACGGGCGACCTCTCCTTTCCGGTGGACCAACAGAAAAATGGGGGACCGGACACATCCTCTTTGAGAAAGAGGAGATCCGATCCCCTGGACAGCCACCGGGTTGATTCCGGAGGCCGTGAAGAACACGATATGTCGCGACCCGAACCGTCAGAGCCCCTTCACGTCGTTGAAGACGGATGTGGGCGAATTCTTGTGGGACTTGCCCTTCTTGAGACGATGGTAATCCGCATAGGTGAGGGGGTCGCCTTCTTTGACGACTTCGGCGCTCGCAACCTCGCCCACGAAGAGGATATGCGTATGTACCTCCTGAACGGCGATGACCTTTGCCTCCAGCACCGCCACCGTCCAGTCGAGAATGAAGGGGGAGCCGAGAGGTGCCGGTCGGTACTGAACATTGCAGAACTTGTCGATGTCTCTGCCACACTTGAAACCGAAATTCCCGATGAACGGCATGGGCACATCCTGCTCCAGGACGGACACGGAAAACACGCCGCTTTTCCGGATGAACTCCGTGGTGAGATTATTCCTGTGAAGACAGGTCGTGACGCAGATGGGCTCTGCGGTGATCTGCATGACCGCATTGGCGATCTGTCCGTTACATTTCCTCTCCCAAGTGGCTCCCACGATGTACAACCCATAGCTGAGTTTGAAAAGCGCTCTCACATCCAACGTCGTCTCCATGGATTTTCCTCCTTCTCGCTCCACAGCAGGCCTTGCAACACCTTTCCGGAACAATTTCCCTCACATCCTCGCCTGCGGCTCCTCCAGGTAATGCCGTGGCGCGTGTCGCGCCGGCCCCTCGGGATCCCTCTGCGCCTCTCTCCGGGTCCACGTCACTGTCCCTGCGGGGGAAAAGATTCCGCAGCCCTCAGGATGGAGCGGGCTGCCACGAGGCCGCTCGCAGATGCCTGAATCACGCCTCTCGTCACTCCGGCCCCGTCTCCGGCGGCGTAGAGCCCCGAAATGGAGGTCTGCAATGTTTCGTCCAATCCGAGACGGAGGCTGTAGAATTTTACCTCGACCCCGTACAGGAGCGTATGAGGGCCATTGATGCCGGGCATGATGGTGTCCAGGGCGTGAAGCATCTCGAGAATGTCCGTGAGGTGGCGGTAAGGAAGCACGAAGGAGAGATCTCCCGGCTCCGCCTCCGCCAGGGTCGGGCGGACCAGTCCCCTTCGGATTCGCTCCGCCGTTGAACGCCGGCCCGCCCGAAGATCGCCGAGACGCTGAACCAGTACCGTTCCTCCGAGCATGTTCGCCAGCCGGGCAATGTGCGTGCCATACCCATTGGGATCGTGGAACGGTTCGGTGAAGTCGATGCTCACGAGAATGGCGAAATTGGTGTTCTCCGTCTTCGTCTCTCTGTTGCTGTGCCCGTTGACGACCACTACCTTGCCGTCGCTCTGATATTCCGTGACCACCTCGCCTCCCGGACACATGCAGAACGTGCGGACCCGATCGTCGAACGTGGGCGCGTTGAAGAGCGCCTTCACTTCGTAGAACTGCTCGGTGAGACCGTCCGCCCACTCCCGGGGAATTTCGACCCGTACACCGATATCCACTGGAAGGGAGTCCACGTGCAACCGGAGTTCTCTCGCAACGCGCTCCATCCAGTGGGCACCTTCCCTTCCGGGACAGACGAGCACGAATCGGGATGGGATCTCCCGGCCATCCGTCAGGCGGATCCCTTTCACCACACCGTCGTCGGAGAGGATCGACGCGACTTCCGTCTCGAGCAGTACGTCACAACGTGATGCAAGCGCCTCCCGGACGGCAGCGAGAACCTCCTGGGAACGATCCGTTCCGATATGGCGGATTTTTGCAGGGATGACCTGAAGCCCCGCAAAACGCCCCTTTTTGACCACCTCTCCGGCGAAGGCGGCATCGGGCTCGAACACGGGCGTGTCCGCGCCGTAGTGAACCCAGATCGCATCCACTTCCGGGATGAGCTGTTCGAGGACGCGCCTTCCCACATAGCGCTCGAGGTTGCCCCCGAATTCCGGGGTCAGCGTGAGCTTTCCGTCGCTGAATGCTCCGGCTCCCCCCCACCCGCAGATGACACTACAAGGAGAGCAATGGATGCATTGCCCCACCGCCCCGTTCTTGAGCGGACATTTCCGCCCCTCCAGGGAACGCCCCTTGTCCACGACGAGAACCGAGGCGCCTTTTTCCGTCAGTTCCAGGGCGGCGAAAAGTCCCGCGGGACCTGCACCCACAATGATCGCATCGTATCGTTTCTCCACCACGCCCCATTCCTCCCGGAAAGCATTCTTGCGGTTCATGCCGCTTATCGCAAGCGCCTTCGACATTGTACCATGTTGCGTTTCTTCGGAAAGACGCCTATGCTGCGTTCGAAAGAACCTTGCAGGAGGTGTCTCTCATGGCGCACATCCTCGAAGAGCAGGCGACGCGCTGCGCCGCGATGCTCGAACAAGCCAGAAACGTTGTCCTCCTCAGCGGAGCGGGCATGTCCACGAGCGCGGGCATCCCCGATTTCCGCGGTCCGAACGGACTCTATCGGACCGCGGAAATCGCCGATCCCGAGCGCATTTTCGATCTCTCAGAATTCTCTCGAAACCCCGCGCTTTTTTATCGCTTTCACAGGGCGTTCCTCTCGCTTCTCGACACCGTCCGTCCCACGTTCGCACACCGCTTCTTCGCGGCCCTTGAACAGAAAGGAATCCTCAAGGGCATCGTGACCCAGAACATCGACGGCCTCGATCAGCGGGCAGGATCGTCCCACGTGCTGGAAATTCACGGCGGGATCGAGACAAGCACCTGCGTCCAATGCTCCCGGACCTATCCCCGCGAAGCGGCAGCGGGAAAGGCCCTCGAAACGGACATTCCCCACTGCGACTCCTGCGGAAGTGTGCTCAAACCGGACATCGTCTTTTTCAGTGAACAGGTGCGATATCTGGAGGAGTGCGTGCACCTGGTAAAAGCCTCGGACCTGCTCTTCGTGATCGGGTCGTCTCTGACGGTCACCCCCGCAGCGCTTCTCCCAGCTTATGCCGGAAAGGATATCGTCGTGGTCAATCGAGGACCCCTTTCCTTCGACTACCTTCCCAAGAAACGCATCTCTCTCCTCGTGGAGGAAGATATCGATGCCTTTTTCAAGGCGGTGGACACACAATTTTCTCTCGTTTCCGAAAACGGGACGTGATATCCTTCTTTGCCGTACGTTTCGTCCGTCTCCTTCATCGTCAGGCTGTACGTTCGGAGCGGATGTGCCTCACTCATCCCGAAAACCCTCTCCGGATGAGGAAAAATTTCCCGGCTATCTCAACCTTTTCCCTTCCGCCTCCGATACCTGAAGCGGGTTCGTATGAATGCGGACACTTCTCCGCACGCTTTTCCTGGAAGGATTGTGATGCGGCTCATGACAAACGGCACTCAGAAACGCCTTCTCCGTTTCCTTTCCGGAGCGATCATCGTCGCTCTTTTCGGAATCGTTTCCTCGGCCCGGGCGGAAATCATTCCCCGCGGAGGAGTTTCCGTCGCCATCTTTCCCGTGCGCAACGACACGGAAGTCGTGGTATGGCCGAATAAATACTACCCGCAGGACGTCCTCCCGGAAAAGATCGGTCGGTTCCTCTCGGAGCTCTTGAAACAGTCTCCCTTGGCCGATGTCTCCACCCTGGATGCAGAAGGCCGCGCGCTCTGGCTCTCCGGTGCGCGACGAGGCGAGGATTTCGCCGTGGAGGTCGAACTGTACCGTTTTCTCCCCAAGAGAACCGGCACTCCCATCCCCGTGGGAACGACCACCAAGGGATCCGTGGCGTTGCGGATGACCGTCTACGACGGGACCACAGGCAGCGTCCGCAACAGGAGCGTCATCGAAGCGAAAGAGGCGCGCCTCACCTTTGACCCGGACTACGACCCCAGCAAATCCCCCTACTGGGAATCTTTTTCCCGCAGCGTGTACTGGGCGACCATCCAGCAGGCCTGCCGTCAGGCGGTGAACGATCTCGTCCGGGGGTACACGGGGTTCCGTATTCTCGGGCGACTTATCGCCCCCACAGCAACTTCCACCAAGGAGAGGCGGGAATACATTCTCTCTCTCGGGAAATACGATTCTCTCAAAGCAGGTGACGTGCTTTCCGTCATGCGGAGCGACACTTATATCACTGTGGATCCCGAAAATCCCGTAGTCCTGCTTCCGCAGCTCATCGGCGAAGTGACCGTGACCTTCATCAAGGAACGGGAGGCGATCGTGGTCGTCACCAAAGAGGATTCCAAAAACCCCATCCGCTTGCGCGACCTGGTTTCCGTGCCGATCTACAAACCGAGGAAAGGAGAAGGTTTCTGATCATGATTCGACGAATCGTTCCCTTCGCAAGGGGAAAGCAGGCGCAGGAGCTTCCTCCTCTCGGCAGATTCTTCTTCGGATGGCTTGCCTTTGTCTGTACCTGGGGGATTCTCCTCTTCCCTTCCGAAACCGTGGCAGCTCCTGCAGGACAAATATCCGTACAACAATCGATCCCAGGGAACGAGGGCGAGGATGTCCTTCGTCTCGCCTGGAAAGCGGGACAACAGCTCTGCCTTGAAGGACGGTTCACAAAAGCCGTCGCCTATCTCCGACAGTACGTCAAGGAACGCCCGAGGTCCGCGGACGGGTGGTATTGGCTGGGCAAGGCTCAGGAAGGTGCCGGGAATCTCGAAAAAGCCCAGGAAGCCTACCGCACGGCACTCGAGGTGGATCCCGAATATCCGGCTCTTTCAAGAATCCTTGCCGCCCACGAGGACGGAAATGCACTTCCCCTTTGGGATCCCGCGCAGCAACCTTTCAGTGCGCAGCCGACACTCCCGAGCGGTCCCGCCTACTACATTGCGCCTCAGGCACACCCGGTGGAAGTCTTCGTTCCCCAGGGAGGTGTCGTACAGGGACCCGCTCCACAAATGCTCCCGATGGCTCCAGGCACCTTTCCACAGCAGGGCGGCGTCGTACCGGTTATGCCGTCCCCGCAGGGCATGGTCGTCCCGCCCGGAGGAGGAGTTCCCCGAATCGAACTTTCCGAACCGTTCCCGAGCCTGTCAGACCAGCAGGGACACGCGGAACCGCTCCTTCCCGCCCCTTCCCCTTCCCCGAACAAACCGAGCTCGACACGGCCTCGGGTTCCCCTTTCCTCTCCCGTCGTGGTGAAACCCGCAACGCCGGTCCCTTCGGGAGAACAACAGGAGCCATCCTCCTCGAAGAGCGTACCTGTCTACGTTCCACCCGCACCGATGTCACAATCAGGAGCATCGCCAGCGACAGGGACACCTCTCCCCCAAGAAAATCCCGAACTTTCGCCGGCGCAACCCTCGGGAAAAGAAACTCCGATTCCTCAAGCGCCTCTGTATATGCCGCCAGAGCCTTCCGAAGGAGCACCAACCGTTCCTCTTCAGGATCCGCCAACAATTCCGCCGGCGATACCGGAAAGTCCTGTTTTTCTGCCGCCGACGCCGGCTACTCCGCAGCAACCCTCTCTGGATAGATTTTCTCCTTTGGAGACTACCGATTCGGAGGACGTTCCCCAAGCACTTTCCGGAGATGTCTCGCAGGATAACAACACTGCTTCCGACTCGGATTGAGCACTTTACTGAATCACCCCAAGAATGTCGCACGTACATTTACCAAAGAAGAAGAGATTCTTCTCTGCAGGAATTTGCTGACAAGACTCTCGTGATCTCCATGTGTTATCGGGTGTCAAAAGGGGATATTCGCTCCGCGGCAAAAGTTTTCTTCGGGGAGCTTTCTGAATGAAGGTGTTTCGCAAAAGCTTTTTCAAGGATTTCAAAACCGATACCAAGGAAGGTGACTGTCTTTGCGTCGATGTGTTTTTCTGCTTTTCGCAGTGACTCTGTTCCTGGGGGCGTTGGCCGGCGGCGGAGAGTGTGCCACCTATGTGGTCGAACCCATTCTGGTCGCACAACCTGCTTACGCAGGTATGACCTTCCATGTCTATCGTCCCGCGACGTTGCCCCAGGGGTGGTTTCTTACCTACGATGGTTACGCGGTGACCCAGGCACCGGGAGGCGTATGGTTTTACGGTTCCTCCGCCGGAAACGGCCACATCATCCGCACTGATTTCGCCGTGGGTTCCGTTGTGCCGACCACGGTTGCCCTGATTCCCCACGTTTCGATTCAAAGCACACCGTCGCAGCAACCCGTCACCGTTGTGCAACCCGGCATGATGCTTCCGTCCTGGAGCAATGATGGGAATTTTCGAATGGTAGCCCGCTGGAGAAGCTTTGTGGATCGAATGGCCGTTCTGGACAAACCTCGCGTCCCCCTTGCATGGAAAGGCGATGAACCAACGGTGGTCTTTGCCTGGACGGGGCAAAGCTGGTATCAGATGAAGGCCCGGAAGGGTGAAACTGCTCCCCAGGTACTTCAGCGCCACCTTTATTCCCTGACGAGGATGGTAAAGACCAATCAATATTCCTGGAATGACCGGGAAACACCGCTTCTGGCAAATCAGTCGGTGCTCTGGGGCTTTTTGTGGATGGGGCACGTTGCCCCGATCAACTTCTGATCACAGCAAAACATATCGTTCTGAAAAAGACGACTCCACTGGCCCGTTGCAGGATCGGTGGAGTTTTTTCCCCGGGAAAGCTCTTATTCGTTCGAAAGGTCGTCTGTTTTTTCGGGTCCGGTATGCCCGGGTGAGTTCGGTGCTCGGAGCCTCGGCCTACTTCGCCCATCCCCGTAGCCCGGGATGCCGATGCGAACAGTCAACGACCTCATCAGGAAGTTTCTACCCAAAAGAAAGAACTTCCGGAACGTGAGCCAAGAGAATTTGGATACGTACGTATCGCCCCTCAATAGCAGGCCACGAAGTGCGGCAGATGGCGTACGCTTGTAGCGGTATCTCTGAAGCCGGCTTCACTTTTGTTGCGTTTGAATTGACACTCCAGGGAAGCAACCCCTGCTTCGCACTTCTTTCTTCCGACGCCGGCAAGGCTTTTCCAGGCGCTCCGGTTTTATGCCTGAGTATAAGTTCGATTCTTCGAAACACGCTTTCCAGGCCTGCCCAAAAGACCTGACGGAGACTCCTTGCTGCAGGGGGGCCTCGGCCAGTAAACAAGCCAATGGTTTTGTCAATGCAAATTTGATCACCACCAGGGAGTGCGGACAAAATCTTGGACTCGAAATGAGACAGGAGGATGTCCATGTACTCAAGGGAAGAACGAATGCGGGCGGTGGAGCTGTATATCAAGTACGACAAAAGCGCCGCCGACGCCATCCGTGAACTCGGCTATCCCAACAGACACACACTGCGTTCCTGGTATAAGTTCTATCTTAAAGAGCAGGAAACCGGGATAATCCGTGACGGGGACACAAGAGCCTCGAAGTTCACCGAGGAACAGAAACAGGCGGCGGTTCGTTATCACCTCACCCACGGGCTCAGTTACTCCAGGACTTCCAGAGCCTTGGGGTACCCCAACAGGGAAACGCTCAGACAGTGGAGCCGGGAACTGGCGCCCGACAGGCGGAAGAAGCGCAGGGGTGGTTTACAATACACGGAAGAGCAGAAAAAAGAAGCGGTAGCAGCCCTGTGCACAAGAAAAGGCCGTGCGCAGGAGGTTGCCCGGAATCACGGAGTTTCCCGGCCGGTTCTCTACCAGTGGAAAAACGATCTGCTCGGCAGGGAGGTTCGGACCGCCATGACGAACGCCGGGGACGACGTAATCCGAAAGACGAAGGAAGAGTTTCTGGAGGAGCTTGGATCCGGCAGCATAGCAGTCCAAATAAACGTCCGCACCCCCCTCCTGAGTGGGCCGTCAGGGCGGAACTCCGCTGGAAAAAGGGACGAAAAAAGAGGTCCCGGAGATTTCTCTCCGGGACCTCTTTCGATATTAGGTTTCTGGCAGTGACCTACTCTCCCACGGGTACCC
>NZ_JARKPW010000169.1:0-11114 GCF_029975095.1 Aminiphilus sp. | reverse complement strand
GTGAAGTATCTGGCTCCCGCGACGATTCTTCTGTTGGGGTTGCGCATGCACGGAATTCTTTGACGACAGCGCTGTTTTTGTGTGGAAGGCTCTGCGGAAGATCCGATTTGCCGCTCCTCTAGCGGCGTGGTATAGTCGTGCCGCGGCGTTGTTTCATGGAAAAAGCATGTTTTGCCGTGATGAGTGATGGTCCGTCTATTGTGCATGCCATGCGTGGAACCTGGACAGGCGACGGCAAGAGACGAGATCGGCAAGCGTTGACGCGGCGGAGTGGTGGTGCGGAGAGAAACAATAATTAATGCAATAGAAATTAACAAAAAACAGAAGATGGGTCTGCGCGGAATTTTGATCGATTTTCTGTGATTTCTTCAATTTCTACTGCGTAGTATTTTTTCATTTTAAAACGCCTCCAGTGAGATAAATTATTTTTAAAATAAAATTTAGCAAAACATTACTAATTGGTCGAGCGATTTGAGGGGTGATATTGAGGAACCTCTGAAGAATGCTGAGCCGGGCTTGCAAAAACGAGACACGCTCAGGTTCAAGGGAGAGAAACCATCTCTTTATCAGAGCTTACTTGAATCTTAACCTCCAGCGGGCGGTTTCCTCTTGACCCGTTCCATCCGAAACGAGTATGATCCAGGGCGGTTCATCCATTCCACCTTCGGGAGACTCGACGAATGCGCCTCTTCTGACGAGCGGGACACGCACCGGCAGCTACGCATGTTTTTCCGGCCCCTCCGGGCCGTCTTTTCGTGTCCCCTCCTCCTCGTCTTTCAAGGCGGCTCTGCCGCCACATCTCCGTTTCGCCTTCCCGGGTTTCGTTCGCTCGTGCGCTGTCCATTTTCTTACCCGGTTCCAGTGTGCTCTCCGCTTTTCGCACTCCGCCTCGGGAAGGCCTTTGCCTCCGGTTCGCCGCGGCATGGCGGAATGTGCGCGTCCAGGGACTCCGTTCCTACGAGCGGATTTCCCTGCGGTGCCGGGAGGAGGCAGTGTCCCCGCCGGGCGGGGAGAATGGAGAGAGTTCATGGCGCTTCTCCTGCGCAATGTGTCCTTTCGTTTCGATACGGCGGAAGCGTTTCTCTTCCGCGAACTGTCCATCGATTTCCACGGGGGATGGACGGGAATTCTCGGCGCCAACGGGTCGGGCAAGACCACGCTTCTGCGGCTGGCTGCAGGAGAACTGTCGCCGTGCGAGGGACAGGTGCTCCGAAGGGGGCGGGTTCTGCTCTGCGAGCAGCGAACGGAGGAGATGCCGCAGCGGTTTGCCGCGTTCCTCGGGTCCGGCGATCCCGAGGTCTTTCGTCTTCGGGGAATGCTCGGCATCGAGGATACCTGGGGCGAGCGATGGCACTCCCTGAGCTTCGGCGAGCGCAAGCGCGTCCAGGTTGCCCTGGCGCTCTGGGAGAAGCCGGAGAGTCTCCTTCTGGACGAGCCGACGAATCATCTGGATGGCGCTGCGCGGCGTCTGCTCGGCGCGGCCCTCGCCACCTACGACGGCGTGGGACTTCTCGTGAGCCACGACCGGGAGCTGCTCGACGGGCTTTGCCGGCGCTGCCTCTTTCTCGGCGCCTCCGGGCCGGTGCTCTATCCGGGGAACTACACGGAGGCCTCGGCGCAGAAAGCCCGGGACGAAGAGACCGCCCGGGCGGTCTATCTGGAGCGCCGCAGGGCGTGCAAGCGCCTGGAGGCGGAGCAGCGGCGGCGCCTGGAGGAGGCGAGCCGGAGCGACCGCAGGCGCTCCAAACGGGACCTGGACCGGCACGATTCGGACGGACGGGCGCGCATCGATCTTGCCAGGGTTTCCGGCATGGACGGCCAGGCGGGGCGGTTGAAAAGCCAGCTCGACGGGCGTCTGCGCCATCTTCGGGAGGAGGTGCGGGAAGTCCGGCCACCCAAGGAGCGGGAGCTGCGGTTTTGGCTCTCCGGAGCGGTCTCGCCCCGCAACCGCATCCTCGATCTTCCCGAGGGTCGCCTCGATCTCGGCGGAGGGCGGACACTGTACCTGCCGAGGCTGGAACTCGGCTCCAGGGACAGGGTCGCCCTGGTCGGTCCGAACGGGTCGGGCAAGAGTACTCTGGTGCGCCACCTGCTCCGGCGGGTGCAGCTTCCTCCGGAGCAGGTGCTCTTTCTCCCCCAGGAACTCTCGGGGGAGCAGCTCGGGCGTCTCGCCTCGGAGGTCGCGCTCCTTTCTTCGGCGGAGCGGGGATTGGTGATGACCGTGGTGAGCTGTCTCGGTTCCCGGCCGGAAAGCCTGCTCGCTCCGGCGGCTCTCGGGGAAGGCGCCGACGTGCCCGTTCCGAGCCCGGGGGAGGCCAGAAAGCTGCAGCTCGCCCTGGGGGTGATTCGGGTGCCCTCCCTGGTCGTTCTGGACGAGCCGACGAATCATCTCGATCTCCCCGCGGTGGAACTGCTCGAAAACGCTCTTGCCTCCTGTCCCTGCACAATGCTGCTCGTGAGCCACGACCGGCGTTTTCTCGAGGCGGTCACGGAGAGCTGCTGGCGCATCACCCTGGGTCCGGACGGAAACTCCTTGCTTGAGAAGGGCGCGGCCGCGTTGCTCCGGAAGGCCTTCTGACGCCGGTGAAGCGCTGCGGGCGGGCCGGTCCGGTGGGGGCCTCCGGTTTGTCGGGGCCGGATTGCCCCCCGGAAGGGGGCGTGCTATGGTTCTTTGCAGCCACCCGACGAGGAGGAAATGTTCATGGAGCGAGGCGACCGGAAACGCACGCGCGCAGGCAAAGCCAGAGGAAACGCGCCATCCCCCGTCCGCGGGGAACGGCGATCTCAAGGATGGCGGTTGCTCTCTTCTGCTCTTTCGGGGCCAGGGGTTGGAATCCGGCGTGCGGAAGGGTGTCCCTGTTCCGGACGGAATGTCGCCTCTTCTGCCGGAATGCTTCCCGCGGAAGGTGGGAGCCGTGAATCCACCGGAGGTGTGCGGTGAGGGCTTCGCTGCGGATCCTCCACACGTCGGACTGGCACCTCGGGCGGGCGCTCTACGGACGGAAGCGCTACGAGGAATTCGAGGCATTTCTCTCCTGGCTTGAGGCGACGATCCGCCGGGAACGTGCGGAGGTGCTCCTCGTGGCGGGGGATGTGTTCGACTCCACCGCGCCGAGCAACCGCGCCCAGGCACTCTACTACACGTTTCTGTGTCGCGTGGCCGGATCGTGCTGCCGCCACGTGGTGCTCATCGGAGGAAATCACGACTCGCCTTCGTTTCTCGACGCCCCGAAGGAATTGCTGCGGGCGCTTCGCGTCCACGTGGTGGGCGCGATTTCGGGAGATCCCGCGGAGGAGGTACTCCTCCTGCGGGACGAGGCGGGAGTTCCGGAGCTGCTGATCTGTGCCGTCCCCTTTCTGAGGGACCGGGACATCCGCACCGTCGAGGCGGGGGAGAGCCCCGACGAGAAAGAGCGCAAGCTCGCCCAAGGCATCTGTGACCACTATGCCCGGGTGTGTTCCCTGGCGGAGCGGAGACGGAAGGAGGCCCGGGCGGAAACGGGCGAGGAGCTTCCCCTGGTGGTCATGGGACATCTCTTCGCCGCCGGAGGAGAGACCGTGGAGGGGGACGGCGTGCGCGACCTCTACGTGGGCTCTCTTTCGGCGGTGACGTCGTCGATTTTTCCGGAGTCCACGTCCTATGCGGCGCTGGGGCACCTCCATGTCCCCCAGCGGGTGGACGGTTCGGAGAGGTTCCGCTACAGCGGCTCCCCGCTGCCGATGGGCTTCGGCGAGGCGGGGCGGGAAAAAAGCGTCTGTCTCGTGGAATTCTCCGGTGCGGCGGCGACGGTGACGCTTCTGCCCGTGCCGTGCTTCCGGCGTCTTGAACGTCTTCGGGGCGGCCGTGAGGAGATTCTCTCCGGGGTCGAAAGGCTTGCCGCGGAGAAGGAGTCGATCTGGCTGGAGGTCGTCCTCGAGGGTGATGGTGCGGTGGGAGACCTCCGGGAGCAGCTTGAGGAGGTCACGGCCGGAACGGGGCTGGAGATTCTCCGGATGAAGGACGGGAGGATGCTGGAACGCGCCCTGGAGGGACTCTCCGAGGAGACGCTCGACGACCTGGATGAGGAGGACGTGTTCGGGCGCTGTCTGGAGAGCCGGAGGGTTCCCGACGAACAGCGGCCGGAACTGCTGCGGACCTACCGGGAGACTCGGGCATCCCTCGACGGAGAGGACTCCCGGGCGGAATAGCGGACGGGGAGGAAGCGGACGATGCGGATACTCCAGGTGCGTTTCAAGAATCTGAACTCCCTCTTGGGGGAATGGGAGATCGACTTCACCCACCCCGCCTTCACCGCCGACGGTCTCTTCGCCATCACCGGCCCGACCGGCGCCGGCAAGAGCACCGTTCTGGACGCGCTCTGCCTTGCCCTCTACGGGCGGACTCCGCGCCTGGGCAAGATCACCAAGAGCGGAAACGAGATCATGTCCCGACAGACCGGAGAATGTTTCGCCGAGGCGACCTTCGAGACTTCGGCGGGAAAAGGAGCCGGATCTGGTGGCGCGGAGGCCCGCCGATTCCGCTGTGTCTGGAGCCAGCACCGATCCCGCAGGCGGTCCGACGGGGAGTTGCAGGCTCCGAAACACGAGATCGCCGACGCGGTGTCCGGAGAGGTGCTCGAGAGTTCGATCACGGGCGTGGCGGCGCGTATCGAAGCGGTGACGGGCATGGATTTCGACCGCTTCACCCGGTCCATGCTCCTCGCCCAGGGGGGTTTCGCGGCTTTTCTGCAGGCTCCTTCGGACGAGCGGGCCCCCGTGCTCGAACAGATCACGGGGACGGAGATCTACTCCCGGATTTCCGTGCGCGTCCACGAGCGCCGCGCCGAGGAGCGGGCAAAACGGGATCTTCTCCGGGCCGAGCTGGAGGGAATGCGCCTGTTGCCCGAGGAAGAGGAGGCGCGCCTTCGAGTGGAGCTGGAGGAACGCTCCCTCCGGGAGAAGGACATGAGCAGGCGGATCGAGGCGGACAGGGCTGCCGTCGTCTGGCTGGATGGAGTGGCACGCCTTGAGGCGGAGTTGCGGGTGATCGACGAAGCGGAGAAAGCGCTGCTGGACCGGTGGGAGCAGTTTCGCCCCGAGGCGGAACGGCTCTGTCGCGCCGAGGATGCCCTGGAGCTCGCCCCGGAGCACACCGCCCTCATGTCTCTTCGGGAGGAGCAAAGGCGGGACCGGGACGTTCATGCAGCGTCGCTGAAGACACTTCCGGCACTGGAGGAGGAGGTTTGTCTCGCCGCCGAGGCGCAGCGCCGCAGTAAAGAGACGCTGGACGCGGGCAGAAAGGCCCTGGCCGAGGCGGTGCCGCTTCTTCGGGCCGTGCAGGCCCTGGACCTGCGGATCCGGGACAAGGAAGGCCCCGTCGGTGCCGCTGAAGAGGCCCTGGCGGAGGGAGAAGCCGCCCTCGACGCTCTTCGCGACAGGGACGGGATGGAACGGCGTCTTCTCGGAGAACGCCAGGGCGCCCTTGAGGCTGTTCGCTTCCACCTTGCCAGAAGCGCGGCGGACGAGAAGCTCGTGGAGGAATTTCCCGTGCTCCGGGATCGGTTCGACGCGCTCCGCACTCTGGACGGAAAGGGCCGCGAGGGGACGGAAAAACTCCGGGCCGCCGCCCGGGAGCTGGAAGAGGCCCGAACCGCCCGGCGAAAGCGGGACGAGACGCTGGCGGCGCGAAGGGCGGAGTACGAGACCGCCCGGGGCGCTTTCGATGAAGCGCGGCGTGCGCTGGAGAGCCTTCTCGCCGGTCGCAGGATGTCGGACTGGAGAAAGGATCTCGACGAGGAAAAAGAGCGAAGACGCCTCCTCGAAGACGTCGTCGGAACACTGCATGCCCTGGAAGAGGCACGTCGGCGGACGATGGAGCTGCGTCTTCTGGAGGACGCGGCGCAAACCCGTTGCGGGGGGCTCGACGGGGAAATTGCGGCGGCGTCGGTGCGGCAGACGGCACTCGAAGCGGAGTCGGCCCGACTGGAGGAAGAACTCGCCTCGCTGAGGCGGATCGCGGATTTCGAGACGGAGCGGCATCGCCTGCGAAAGGGTGAACCCTGTCCCCTCTGCGGCGCCACGGAACACCCCTTCGCTGCGGGGGTCGTTCCCGTTCCGGATGAGGCCGCCGCGGCGCTGCTCTCTCTCAGGAACGAGCTTCAGGCCGCGGGGAAGGCTCTCGCGGATCTCCGGGTCGCCCGTGCGGAGGCGTCGAAGGATCTGGAGCAGGCGGAAACACGACGACGGGAACGCGACGAGGAAATCGCCCGGCAGGAGGTCCGGCTTCGGGAGGAATGGGCCGCGCTCTCCCCGGAAGAAAAATGCCCGGAGGGACCTGGAGCGGAGGCACTGCTGGAGCGCCTTGCCCGGGAGATCCGGGAGCGGTTTGAGGAGACCTTCCGGGTCGTGCAGGCCGCCGAGGAGGCGGACGAGCAGTGTGCCACCCTGCGGGAGAGCCTGGAGAAGGCCCGGGAAAATCTTGTCCTGGAGGAGCGCTTTGGCGGGGACGCCGCACACCGCGAGGAATCGGCGGAGCAGACGGCGGTCCGGGCGGAGGCCGAGGCGCGGGAGGCCGCCGTGCAGCTCGACGAGGCGCGGCAGCGGGTGCTTCGCGACCTGGCGCCCTACGGCATCGGCGATCTCGCGTCCGATCCGGAGGAGTGGGAGGCGGTGCTTCGGGACCTGGAGGAGCGTCGGGTGCACTGGAATGCCCGGCAGGAGGAAAAGGGTGTACTGGAGAAGGAGATCGCCTCCCTCGAACTCCGGATCGACCAGCGGAAGGAGCAGATTCACCAGGCCGTGGAGGAGGTGGAGAAGCGGCGGCGGCATCGCGACGAACTTCTGCGGGAACGGAAGGCCCTGGAGGAGGAACGGCGGGAGCGCTTCGGCGACGGAGATCCCGACGCGGAGGAACGCCGCCTCGGAGAGGCGTTGAAGGCCCTGGCGGCGGAGTTCGACACGGTGCGTGCCAGGTCGGACGAAGCGGTGCACGCGCTTGGCGGAACGCGAACCAAAATCGCCGAGACGGAAAACGCCATAGCGGAGCGGGAGAAAGTGCTGCAGGCCCGGGAGACCGCCTTTGTCCGCCGTCTCGACGGAGCCGGTTTTGCCGACGAGGACGCCTACCTGGCGGCGCTTCTGCCCGAGGAGGAGCGGAAGGAACTGCAGGGGCGGGCCCGTGCGCTGGCGGAGGAGCGGGTCGCGCTGAACGCGAGGAGACGGGAGAAGGCGGAGCGGCTGGAGGAGGAGGAGCGCCGGGAGGCGACCGACCGCTCCCGGGAGGATCTCCTTCGTGAGCTGGAGGAGCTGGAGCGGGACGTGAAAATCCTCCGGGAGGAACTGGGCGGCATCGCGCAGAAGCTCAGGGAGAACGAGACCGCGAGGGAAATGGCCCGGGACCGCCGTGCGGCACTGGAGGCGCAGGAGAAAGAGTGCTTCCGCATCGAGGCCCTGCACGACCTCATCGGGTCCGCGGACGGGAAGAAGTACCGGAACTTCGTCCAGTGCCTCACCTTCGACATCCTCATTTCTCACGCGAACCGGCAGCTCCGGAAGATGACCGATCGCTATCTCCTGGTCCGCAACGACGGGCAACCTCTGGAGCTGGATGTCATCGACGCCTACCAGGTTGGGGAGCGACGGTCCACGAGAAATCTCTCCGGAGGAGAGAGCTTTCTCGTCAGCCTCGCCCTGGCTCTCGGCCTGTCTCGCATGGCGAGCCGAAACGTCCGGATCGACTCCCTCTTTCTCGACGAGGGGTTCGGCACGCTGGACGAGGACGCCCTGGACACGGCCCTCCAGACCCTCGCGGAATTGCGGCAGGACGGCAAACTCATCGGCGTCATCTCCCACGTTGCGGCCCTCAAGGAGCGTATCGCCTCCCAGATCCGGGTCTTTCCGCTTTCCGGAGGCCGGAGCGGACTCTCCGGCCCCGGATGCAACGGGGGGCTTCCGCGATGACAACCGACTGAACCGCCTGGAAGTTCTCGCCGTTCCGACGGAAAAAAAGAGCGTTGCCGCAGTGAAAAAGCTTATTCCTGGTGCGGCAGTGAAGGGATGGCTTCTTCGACGGGTTTTCGCTCGATGCGGACCTTCAGGATGCGCTGCCCTCCCACCTTTGCGACGGAGAAGAGGAATCCGCCCCAGGCGACGGCTGCTCCCTGCTCGGGAAGGGTCTTGAACTGCTCGTAGAGCCAGCCGCTGAGGGTCGAGGCCTCGCTGTCCGGCATGGTGTCCAAATTGAGGTGTTCGTAGAAGATGTCCTCCAGGTAGACATCGCCGCTCACGAGATAGACGTTCTCCTCAAGCTGTGTGAAAGACTCCTTGATGTCGTCGTGCTCGTCCCGGATCTCTCCCACCAGCTCCTCCAGAATGTCCTCCACGGTGAGAATTCCCGAGGTGCCGCCGTACTCGTCGAGGACGATGGCCATGTGCGTCCGGTTGGCCCGGAAGATGCGCAGCGCGTCCATGAGGCTCGCGCTTCCCGCGAGGAGGACCGGGCGCTTGATGACGGAGCGCAGGTTCGTCTCTTCCTGCTGAAAGACCCGGCGCATGTAGTCCTTCACGTGAAGCACGCCGATGATGTTGTCCAGCGTGCCTTCGTAGACGGGAACGCGGGAGTACTGGTTTTTCACCAAAAGCGCCCGCACCCTCTGAGGTTCCTCGTCCACGTCGAGGGCGAACACGTCCACCCGGGGTGTCTGGATCTCCCAGACCTCCAGCTCGTTGAAGTTCACCGCGTTCTCGATGAGCTCCCGCTCCGCCTGGGGGAGCACCTGCTCCTCTCCCATGGTCTCCAGGATGTGGAGCAGTTCGTCGTGGGTGACGCTGGGCTGGGGGCGCTGCCCCGCGGAGCGCCATCGCCCGAGGAAGGCCGAGAAGGACATGATGCACCAGGTGAGGGGGTGGAGGAGGCGCACGAAAAAGCGCAGGACCGGTGCGGCGCCCAGAGCGAAGGACTCGGAGCAGTCCTTCACGTAGGACTTGGGCAGCACCTCGCCGAAGAGGATGATGAGCACCGTCATGAGCACCGTCGCGTAGAGAGCCCCGATGGGGCCGAAGAGAAGGGCGAGTACGGTGGAGGCGATGGCGGTCATGAGAATGTCCACGATGTTGCCCCCCACGAGGATGGTGGAGATGGTGCGGGAGAAGTCCTGCAGCAGGAGCATGGCCCGCCCGGCGCCGGTGCGTCCCTCTTCGACGAAGCGTTTCATCCGGATTTTGTTGATGCTCGAATAGGCCATCTCCGCCGCGGCGAAGAACGCCGAAAGGAGAAAGAGGAAGAGAAAGAGAAGCAGAAGCGTGAAAATGCCGGAGCCTGCCATGACGGTCCTCCCGAGTCGAAGTGATGTTCCGTTTTCGTATCGCTCCATTATAGCCCAGAAAGAGAAGGATTTCGGCGGGTGTTACGGAATTGTGCGAAGAAAAGCGCCTCTCGACGTGCACGAAAAAGGCCCCCGGAGGGGGCCGTCGGAGGCGCGTTCTTTCAGAGCAGGCGCTTTCGCCAGAGCCAGAGGGCGGACAGGGCGGACACTCCAAGGGAGAGGAGAGTCACGACGGCGAAGCCGTTGGGCGATTCCTGAAAGGGAACGGGGACGTTCATGCCCCAGAAGCTCGCGATGGCCGTGGGCACTGCGAGAATGATGGTCACGGAAGTGAGGAACTTCATCACCATGTTCAGGTTGTTGGAGATGATGGAGGCGAAGGCGTCCATCATGCCCGCCAACACGTTGCCGTACATCTGCACCATCTCGAAGGCCTGGTTGTATTCGACCTGCACGTCCTGAAGCAGGTCCTCGTCCTCCTCGCGGATCTTCACCGTCTCCCGCATCTGGCCGTTCTGGAAGAGACGCAGCAGTTTGTCCACCACCATGCGGTTGGACCGAAGGGCGGCGGTGAAGTAGGTGAGCCCCTTTTCCAGGTCGAAGAGCTGGTAGAGTTCCTCGTTGCGCATGGACTTGCGCAGGTGCGCCTCGATCTCGTCGGAGCGGCGGTTGATCTGTCGCAGATATTTCAGGAACTGGGTGGCCGTCTTGTAGAGGATCTGCAACAGAAAGCGGGTCCGCTTGTAGGTGCAGAAACCGTTCATGGAGACCACGCTTCTGGGCAGGATCTCTCCCTGTTCCAGACAGACCGTGACGATGAAGTCCGGCGTGAGGATCACCCCGAGGGGGACCGTGTCGAAGTCGTGGCTTCCCGCCGCCTTGGCGACGTTGATGATGACCAGGAGAATGTTCTCGTCGGATTCGATGTGGGATGTTTCCTCCGGGTCGAGCGCCGCGGAGAGAAAATCCACGGGAATTCCCGCCACGGCGGAAAGCGCGGCGAGTTCCTCCGCCGTGGGTGCGGCGGCGTTGATCCAGCAGCCGGGTTCCACGGCAGGAAAATCGAGCTGGCGGATACCCCGGTCTTCAGTCTTGAAAATGGTGATCATGACGGCCCCCCCTTTTCCGCTCACCCTCCTGGAAACGCAGACAAAATGTACCGCTGCGCAGGAGACGAACGGCTGTTTCGGTATGAGATTGATGGAGCTGTATCGGGGATCGGGGAAAGGGGGGTGCTGCAAAGAACCCGCAGTGTACGGGCGGAGAAAGACTCCCTTTCCCGATCCGGCGCCGCCGGACCGGGAAAGAGTGCGTCCGTGCGGCGTCAGTGCGAAGTACGGTTCGTGAAGCGGCAATGCAGAGGTTTACTCGAACTGTCGCCTTCCATAACGGGATGTCACTCCTTCTGGGCGTGTATGCCCCTGAAAGCACACAAAAAAGGCGAAGAACTTTTCGCCATATCTATCATAGCTCGTCTCGGAAAAAGGGGCAAGGGGCACGCCTAAGAATTCAAAACCTTTCCTTGAACCTTCGGGATGAATCGGTACAACGGCGTTCCGGGTCGGAAAAAGAACGAGGATATAATGGAAGGCACGCCGGAGACGGCGAAGCTGGAGCGGAGGTGTACTGCGTGAGACGAGTGTTTGTGGCGATGTTGTTGAGTGTGATGGTGCTTCTGGCCGGTGCCGGCAGTGTGCCCGGGGCCGAGCTGAAGGCGGCCCTTGTCGTAGCCGGGGCTCTCGGGGACCGGTCCTTCTACGACAGTGCCGAAACGGGACTCTCCAGGGCCGGTGCGGAGTTCGCCATTCCCGT
>NZ_JARKPW010000152.1:0-9364 GCF_029975095.1 Aminiphilus sp. | reverse complement strand
CCGCAGCCTTCTGCAAGACTTCCGTGAGCATGTTCAGAAAGGGCTCCTCATCGAAAAAAGGATTCTCACTCGCGAGAGCGATGACCTTGCACTCGTCCAGCAACATGAAGCGGTCCCAGACACCACAGAGGGTCAACCCTGCTTTCAGTCCCGGCACGGCCTGGGCGAGAAGATGGGTCAACGTCTCCATGATCGACGAATATCCGAAAACCATGGAAAAACCAAGCCGTCCCCCCCCATCGCGCTCGGGATCGATGAGATGGTCCGGAAACAGCGTTCCCACACGACCGCTCCGCAGACTTTTGAGGTACAGGAACTCGCTCCCCACTTCGAGCGCAAAAGCGGCTATGGAGCGGAGCTGCTCGCTGTACATGGAATTGACGGACACGGGCGCGAAATCAAGACTGTAAGAAACCCAGGACGCAATGTCCAGATCCACGTCCCTGTCCCAGTAGGGAAGAACGCCCATGGAAGCTCCGCCGTGCTCCTTTCTCTTACTGCTGAACAAGGAGCCTGCACACCGTTTCGACAAGGATATCGATCTCCGGCTTGGTAATCTGGGCGTCCGCGCCGATGCTAACGGCCTTTCTCTTGATGTCGTCGGCCATGATGGAAGAGAAAACGATCACGGGCAACCTGCGAAGTTTTTCATCCTCCTTGACCCTGCGGGTCAGCGTGAGCCCGTCCATCTTGGGCATCTCGATATCGGTGATCAGGAGGTGAAAGGAATCTCCCTCGTCCAGAAGACGATCCATGGCCGCCTTTCCGTGACTCACCAACTCCACGTTGTGGAAACCACCTTCGCCAAGGGCATCCTGGATGAGCTTCCGAATCAACGGAGAATCCTCGGCGACAAGGATCTTGTACTTGTTCGGATCGCCGATTTCCTGCAGCACGTTCTTCGCCATGCGGGAATCCACGTGGAACTGGGCGGAGAGCATGGGATTCACCACCTGAACGATTCTCTCGTAATCAAGGAGAAGGATGTTCCGTCCTTCCCGCTTGATGACATAAAGGGCATTCTCACCGAGAAATGTTCCGGAAAGCGTGGCGTCCAACTCGTCCGAATTGATGCGGTAGATGCGCTCAACCGCATCCACGACGAAACCGAGCTTCATCTTGTTGAATTCGGCCACAATGACCTTTCGTTGGTCTTGCTCAACCTGAGGGACATGTCCGAGAAACGCCGCCAAATCGATGAGAGGAATAACTTCTCCCCGCACCGTCGTGATTCCCAGCATCGCCTCATGAGACCTGGGGACGGGGCGTACTCCCGTCCATCGGAGAATCTCCCGCGTTTTGTCCACGTTGATCGCGAAACTCTGATCTCCCAAGAGGAAGACAACCACTTGCCATTCGTTCGTTCCCACTTCGGTAAGAATGCGTTCGTCCCTCATGAGATCACCCCGTTCATCTTCTCCAAGCCCTTGGGACACTATAATCCAACTTGGTGAATCGCTCAATACGGAGACCCGTCGTTCACCGGAAAACATCACCCCTTCAGTCAGGGGCACCTCGTTCCGGGCGCGAACATCTCCTCTTGATGGGAAAGCATTTCCAAAAGGCTTCGGGAAATCCTGTACCGACACCATGATACCCTTTTTCCCCGACATGGGACATAGGAGCCGCGTACTCCCCGAAATTCGCCACATTTTGGAGCCGCAATCCGTCTCTTGCACGATCGCACCGCTGCCTCCGTCACCTTTTCCGTTCGGGCATGGAAAGAGCGACGCGTTCTCATCCGCAAAGACGTCGCCTCGCTTGCATCTCCAAAATCTTTCCGTTCTCTACCCGGAGAGGTGACATGCTCGCCCCGCGCCTCGCCCTGACAGTCCATCTTGACGAATGGGCAAAGAGTCCGTATGTTCTTTGAAAGGCTTCGAAACTTCCGAAAAGGTGGTACCACGTTCATGCGCAAATTGCGGAATATGCTTCTCGTCCTTACGGTCGCCCTTTTGTGGTGTGCGCTCCACACACCCAAGGAGGGAACGGCCCAGGCGCTCGTCATCGCACGAGGCGACATCTCCACGAAAAATGTGGCACTCACCATCGACGACGGACCTCATCCTGGATTTACGAACCGTATTCTGGACATCCTTCAGGGAAAAGGTGTGAAGGCCAGCTTCTTCGTCGTGGGCCGCATGGCCGCAGTGAGCCCCGAAATCGTCCGCAGGATGCTCGCGGAAGGACACACCGTGGGAAATCACACTCACTACCACAACAACCTGCTCTCGCTTCCTCTGGAGAATGTCCATATCGAGTGGGATATGTGCTCCAGCACTCTCAAGACCATTACCGGAAAGGCACCCCGTTTCGCCCGGCCCCCCGGAGGGAACTACGACGCATCGGTCCTTGAGGTGGCGCGAAAATCCGGGTTGACCACCGTGCTTTGGACGGCTAACGGCGCCGATTGCACCGGAATCAGCTCCGGAGACATTACGAAGCGTATCCTCTCGCGAACAGGCCCCGGAGGCATCATCCTTCTTCACAGCGGTGTGGAGGCGACTATCGAGGCACTTCCCGGCATCATCGACACACTCAAGGCAAAAGGATACCGATTCGTGACCCTCGATGAAATGGCCGGCCCCGTACCCACGCCGCAACGGAAGGAACTCCGTTCCGCCTCCTCCGAGTCGCCCACCAAACGCATGGACTGACCGAACCTCCCGCGACGGGAAACCGCCCCCGCCGACCTTCGCTTACCTTCGGACTCTTCCGTAAAGCTGGAGGAAGCGCCGCAGTCTTTCGCTCACCGGAAGGGAAAGATGTTCTCCTTGTACGCGCCATTCCCAATTCCCCGAGACAGTGCCGGGACGGTTCATACGAGCCTCCCGGCCAAGCCCGAGGATATCCTGCATGGGAAGGATCGCCGTTTCCGCCACAGAACTGAGCGCCATCCGGAGGAAAACCGCTGCGACAGCGTCTCTCCCGAGGGGGAAACCCAGATAGTCCGATAAGGCTTCTCTTTCCTCCGGCGTCGCCTCCCGGTCGAACCACCCCAGGGCAGTGTTGTTGTCGTGGGTCCCCGAATAGACCACGGTTTTTCGGTCATGGTTGTGGGGAAGATAGGGATTTTCGGCATCAAACCCGGCAAAGGCGAACAGAAGAACCCGCATTCCCGGAAGGCCCAGTCGTTCCATGCCGCGACGCACATCCTCGGTGATGACACCCAGATCCTCCGCCACAAAAGGCAACCTGCCGAAACGCTCCCGCAGCACCAGGAAGAGTGACTCGCCGGGCCCCGCCCTCCACGTTCCCCGCACTGCCGTGGGTTCCGTTCCAGGAATGGACCAAAAGGCGAAGAAGCCTCTGAAGTGATCGAACCGGATCCGGTCGCAACAACAGAGAAGGTGGGCCACCCGAGCCTCCCACCAGGAGAAGAGTTCTTCCCGTTTCTCCCCCCAACGAAAAAGTGGATTCCCCCATCGTTGTCCGGTCTCGCTGAAATAATCGGGGGGCACTCCCGCCACGGAGTTCGGATGTCCCTCCCCGTCGAGATCAAAGAGGTTCTGGTGAGCCCACACATCCGCGCTGTCGTGGTCAACATAGATGGGAAGATCCCCCAGCAGGTCGATGCCCTTTCCACGGCAGAAGCTCTTCAAGGCGCCCCATTGCCGAAAGAAGAGATATTGCCGAAAAATCTCTTCCTCCACGCTCCTCCACAGCTCCTTCCGGGCTTTCGCCAACGCCGCAGGGTCCCTTTTTCGCAACGATTCGGGCCAGGACGTCCAGGGCTGCCCCGAATAGGTTCTCTTCAGCACAGAAAAAAGTGCATAATCCTCAAGCCAGTGACGTTGAGCCTTGTGAAATCCAGCCACCTCGCCCATAAGCCGAGACGAGCGGAGCGCCGCCTCGAAAGCCCTGCTCAGCACCGCGTTTTTCCATGCCGTCACCTTTCCGTACTCCACACGATCCTCCCGAAACGGAACGGGAGAAAGGATGTCGCACGTTTCGAGAAGACCCATACTCACGAGAAAATCAAGACTGATGAAAAGAGGGTTTCCCGCAAAGGCCGACGACGCGCTGTAGGGTGAATTGCCGCGTCCCTCTTCGGTGGGACAGAAGGGGAGAATCTGCCAAAGAGTCATGCCGGATCGAGCGAGGAATTCCACAAAACGATACGCACCCGGGCCGAGATCCCCGATACCGCAGGAGGATGGCAGGGAGGAGAGATGGAGGAGAACCCCTGCCTCTCTAGGCATGGGAAGAACTCCCTTCAAAGAAAAGAACACCGAGGGGAGGGAGGGCCACGGAAAGCGACATGGATTGCCCGTGCCAGGGAATGGGTTCCGCTGTGGCCCCCCCCGTGTTTCCGATGCCGCTCCCGCCGTATTCGGCGGCATCGCTGTTGAGGGCTTCTCTCCAGAAACCTCCTCCGGGAACGCCGAGGCGGTAATTGAACCGCGGAACGGGCGTCATGTTGCACACCACAAGGGTTCGCTCCGGACCATCACAGCGGAGAAAACTCAGGACACAGTTCTCCGTGTCGGTGAAATCCACCCACTGAAAGCCCTCCCAGGAGAAATCTCTGCGATACAGCGAAGGCCTGTTTCGATAATACCAGTTCAGGTCCATGACCCAACGCAGAATGCCGTCGAAGGGGCGAAAACCCAACAGTTCCCAGTGTAACCCCTCTTCATGATACCATTCCTGCCACTGCCCGAACTCCCCTCCCATGAAAAGGAGCTTCTTGCCGGGATGGCCGAACATGTAGCCGAAGAGCAACCGGAGACCGGCTCCTTTCTGCCAGTCATCCCCGGGCATCTTGGAGAAAAGGGAACGTTTACCGTACACCACTTCGTCGTGAGAGAGAGAGAGGCAGAAATTCTCCGTGAATGCGTACATGAGACTGAACGTGAGCTGATTCTGATGGTATTTTCGGAAAATGGGATCCCTGGAAAAATAGGACAGCGTGTCGTGCATCCACCCCATGTTCCACTTCATGCCGAACCCGAGCCCTCCCACATAGGTGGGGCGGGAGACGAGCGGCCACGCCGTGGACTCCTCCGCAATGGTTTGGGCTTCGGGGACTCGTTCATAGACGGCTTCGTTGAGCCTGCGGAGAAACTGAAGCGCCTCAAGGTTCTCCCTGCCGCCGAACTCGTTCGGAATCCATTCCCCATCCTTCCGGGAGTAATCGAGATAGAGCATGGAAGCCACGGCATCGACCCGAAGACCGTCGGCGTGATACCGCTCCAACCAGAAGATGGCGCTGCTGATGAGAAAACTCCGAACTTCGCCTTTTCCGAAATCGAAAATATAGCTGTTCCAGTCGGGATGGAATCCCTTGCGCGGATCCGCGTATTCGAAGAGGTGCGTCCCATCGAAAAGTCCCAGGCCGTGTCCATCCACGGGAAAATGGGAGGGAACCCAGTCCAGAATGACGCCGACCCCCTCCTGGTGGAATCTGTCCACCAGGGCCATGAAGTCCTCGGGAGTACCGAATCTGCTCGACGGAGCAAAATAGCCGATGCACTGATATCCCCAGGATCCATAGAAAGGGTGCTCCATGACCGGGAGAAACTGCACATGGGTGAATCCCATGTCCCGAACGTAGGGAACGAGCTCCTCCGCGAGATCTCTATAGCTCAGAAGAGCGCCGTACCGTCTCCGCCAAGACCCGAGGTGAACTTCGTACACGGAGAACGGAGCGTCGAGAGCATTTCGGGAAGCCCTCTCGCGCATCCACATGCCGTCATTCCAGACATGTTCGGGAGACCACACGACAGAGGCGCTCCGGGGCGGTTCCTCCCACCACAGAGCGAAAGGATCCCCCTTCTCCGCACGAAAATCCCCGTTGCTGACGTGATATTTGTAGAGGCATCCCTTGCCCACTCCGGGCACGAATCCCTCCCAGATTCCCGAGCTGTCCCACCGGGGCGCGAGAGGATGTGCACTACAGTCCCAGCCGTTAAAGTCGCCCATAACGCTTACGCGTTTCGCATTGGGCGCCCAAACGGCGAAGAGCGTGCCCTCACTGCCCTCCACCGTCATGGGATGCGAACCGAGTTTGTCCTGAAGACTCCAGTGGTTGCCCTCCCGGAACAGATAGATGTCATAATCGGTCAACCGGGAGATGCCATAGACAACACGCTCGTTCCATCCGTCCTTCATTTTTCTCTCCCCCAGTCCTTTTCAGAGAGGCAGGCATACGTGCGCTTCCTCAAGAAAGGCCTCGTCCGTTCCGGGAATCTCCCCTCTTGGCGTTCAGGAACATTGTAGCATTCATCACCCTGTCGCGGTCTTTTTCAAAAGGAGTTGAAAGATTCCCGTTTCAATCCGAAGAGAAAGCTGCCGACGATGCGGGAAATCCGATCTGTGGTTCATTCCACCACGTGAAGGCATTATCCCGTTTTCTCCATAGAAACCGTGCGACAGCTTTTATGCCGACACGCGTTCTTTCAGAAATGACGGTTTTCATCTGCCTCCGATTTGTTATGATACGAGCGAGAAGGAAAGAGAAGGACACATCTTCCCTCCGTGTTTCCTGTCGTACCCCTTTCCGGAGAGCACTTTCCGAGCGCGCGCGAAAGGAGAGACCCGTGCGAAACATCGGCCTGTTCCTGACACTTTTTCTCTCGATCTATACGATGACGAACCTGTATCTCTTCCGCCACATCCATCTCGCCACAGCCATCGTTCCATGGATCCGCCCCATCCTCTACAGTGCCTGGCTTTTCGTTCTCCTTGCATATCCCCTGGGGCGCATTCTGGGCCGACTCCTCCCCTATTGGCTCGGAACCGCTTTCCTCTGGATCGGAGCCCTCTATCTCGGGTTTCTGACCTATGCACTCCTTCTGGCACTGATGACGGATCTCTACAGGCTTTGCAGCAGCCTTGTCCCTGCTCTCCTCCGCCCCCTTTCCCCTGCGGGAACAACCCACCTGTGGCTCTGGGGAGGAGTCGGCATCGGCGCACTGCTTCTTTTGGGGTATATCAACGCTCTCACTCCGAGAATCCGCCTCATGGAAATGACACTTCCGGCTCCCTTGGGCAGCGGACCGGAACAGCTCCGACTCGCCGTCGTCACCGACATCCACGCGGGGGAAATCATCCACAACGCACGCTTGCAACATATCTTTCAGCGCGTGAACGAAACGAAACCCGATGCGGTGCTCCTGGTGGGAGATATCGTGGACGGCCTCGTCCGCAAGGCGGAGGAGGCCGAATTGGCAGAGGAGCTGCAGAAGCTGGACGCACCGCTCGGTGTCTACGCGGTGACGGGAAACCACGAGTACTATGCTGGCATCGAGGAAGCACTGGCCTACATCGAAAAGGGAAACGTCCGCATTCTTCAGGATGAATCCGTCGTTTTGGCAGACCGGCTCCTTCTGGTGGGGCGGAACGACCGCCAGGCGCCCTGGTTCGGCCACTCTCGAAAATCTCTGGAGACGCTCCTCGCCGAATCCTCCGCTCCCGCAGATCTTCCCGTGGTCGTCCTCGACCATACTCCGCTGGATCTCGACGAAGCTGCAGACACCGGCGTCTCCCTCCAGTTTTCGGGGCACACCCACAACGGCCAGCTCTTTCCCTTCAACCTCATCACAAGAAAGATCTATGAACAAAGCTGGGGAATGCTGCGAAAGAAAAAAACCATCTTCTACGTTTCCTGCGGCGTAGGCACCTGGGGGCCCCCCTTCCGCACGAGCAGCGTTCCGGAAATCGTGCTCTGCACGCTCACCTTTTCCGAGCCGCAGACCGCCGCGGTGCAGGGCCCCCCCTGACCCGAAGAGTTATCGGGAGATCCTCAGACTGTTCCTCCCCCCTCCTCGTGATGAAGAAAACATGCCACAAAATGGCCGGAGCCTCCGTCCAGAAGGGCGGGTTCCTCGTGGCGGCAGCGGTCCATCACATGGGCACAGCGCGTGTGAAAACGACACCCGCTGGGAGGCGAGACCGGAGAGGGCACATCGCCTTCCAGGATGATGCGCTTCCGCTGCTTTACCGGATCCGGAACGGGGATGGCCGAGAGAAGCGCCTCCGCGTAAGGGTGAAGCGGTGCGGCGAAAAATGCTTTTTTCGGAGCGAGTTCTACGATCTTCCCCAGGTACATGACCGCCACCCGGTCCGAGATATACCGGATCACGGAAAGATCGTGGGAGATGAACAGGTAGGTGAGATCGAGCCGCTCCCGGAGATCGCAAAGTAGATTGAGCACCTGGCTCTGGATGGAAACGTCCAGCGCCGAAACAGGTTCATCGCAGACGACGAACTCAGGTTTGACCGCAAGTGCCCTGGCAATGCCGATGCGTTGCCGCTGTCCTCCGGAGAACTCGTGGGGGTACCGAAATCGATGCTCCGGACGAAGTCCGCACTGTTCGAGAATGTCCGCCACGTAGCCATCGGCATCCTTCCCTCGGGCGATACCATGATACCGCACCGCCTCCCCTACGATGTCCCGCACGTTCATGCGCGGGTTCAGACTCCCGTAGGGATCCTGAAAGATGATCTGCATCTTCCTCCGCACACCCGCGGGATCTTTCCGAAGCATTTCCCCCACGGGCATCTGGCGGAAGAGAACCGTTCCCTCGGTGGGTTTCACGAGGTGCAGCAGGGTTCGTCCCGTGGTGGTCTTACCGCACCCTGATTCTCCGACGAGCCCCAGGGTTTCTCCCTCGTTCACCGAGAAAGAAACACCGTCCAGGGCGAGGACATTGCCGACGGTCTTACGAAAAAGCCCCTTCCGGATGGGGAAATATTTTTTCAACCCCGCCACGGAGAGAATCGGCGCAGACCTTCGCTGTTCCTTTCCCGCTTCAATCATGGCGCTCACCCACCTTATCCGGATCATCCGCGCAAAGCCAGCACCGCACAGAACGTCCTCCCTTCAAGAGAAAAAGCGGCGGTTCTTCCATGCGACATTTCTCGAAACATGAGGAACATCTGTTGTGGAAACGGCATCCCTCGGGAAAGTCCAGGGGATTCGGCACGACGCCGGGAATGACGTCCAAACGCTCCCGGTCCTCATCGAGACGGGGGATAGAGTGCAAGAGCCCCTTCGTGTAGGGGTGCAGGGGTTGACGAAAAAGGGGATCCACGTCCGCTTCCTCCACCACCCGGGCCGCGTACATGACCACAACGCGCTGGGCCGTCTCGGCGATGACCCCCAGGGCGTGGGTGATGAGAAGGATCGACGAACCAAACTCCTTCTTCAGACCGTTCATCAGATCCAGAATTTGTGCCTGAACCGTTACATCCAACGCCGTGGTCGGCTCGTCCGCGATGAGCAATCCGGGATTGCAGGCGAGAGCCATGGCGATCATGATGCGCTGCCGCTGCCCGCCGGAAAATTGATGGGGGTACTCATCGAGGCGACGCGTCGCCCCCGGAATGCCCACGAGATCGAGCATGTCCGCGGCTTTCT
>NZ_JARKPW010000151.1:0-1596 GCF_029975095.1 Aminiphilus sp. | reverse complement strand
CCTCTGATCCTGCTGTTCTTTGTTATTCTTCCCCGTCCCCAGTTTCCGTTGTGGGACTTTCTTTCACCCGCGGGAGAAAAGGTCGCCGGCCTGAGCGACCGGGTGGAGCCCGGTTCCGCGGCGAGCGTGGGGGAGGTTGCATCCCCTGTTTTGCGGGCGCGGAGTGAAAAGCTGCCCCGGAAGGACCTCTATTGGAGAGGTGTCGTGCTCAACACGCCGCAGGGCAATGCCTGGATCCGAACGGAGATCCCGGGTCGGGAGGGACCTCCGCCCAAAGGGGTTGTCATGGTGCGGCAGACGGTCTTTCCCGAAACAACGGCGAGTCCCTGGCTGATAGCCCTGGACGCGCCGTGGAGTGTGAGTGGTGTCAGGTCGGGGAAAAGCGCGGATCTTGTGTTCAGGAAGCGGCGCTCGTCCGGCGGCCGTCTGAAATATGATACGGTTTCTGCGGCGCACGGCGCCATCGAAACGAAAGAAGGAATCGACAGGGATTTCTACCTGAAACTTCCGGAAAAGGTGTCCCCGCGGGTCTTGTCCCTGGGCAGGTCGATTGCGCGGCAGGGCGGTTCCGACAGCGTAAGGCTTTCCCGGCTGGAAGGCTATTTCCAGTCAGCCGGATTGCGGTATGCGACCCGCGATCTTCCGAGATCCGCCGACCCCCTTGATGAGTTTCTTTTCGAGAGAAAGGCGGGGCACTGCGAGTTCTTTGCATCGTCCTTTGCCGTGCTGCTCAGGGCGGCCGGGGTTCCGTCGCGATTGGTGGGCGGGTACTACGGCGGGGAATATAACGAACTGGGCGGGTACTACCTGGTAACGGAAAGCATGGCGCACGCATGGGTCGAGGTCTTCCTGGAGGGGAGGGGATGGGTCAGGAGAGACCCGAGCATCTATGCCGTCAACTTCAGCCGGGAAAGGGATGGAAAGCGTGGCGGCCTCGTCGCGACGGTACGGCTGATCGCTGACTCCATGAGCTACTACTGGAACCAGACGGTGATCACCTATGACCTGGACAAGCAGTTGCGCATGGTGCGCGCGACCGGTACGGCTCTGCGTACCCTGTCATTACCCTCCGGCGTGCGGCGGGCCGGTATCCCCCTGCTTGTCGCCGGGCTCCTGCTGGCGGTTTTTCTCGTCTGCGCAAAGAGAAAATGGGGTTCGCGGGAACAGAGGGTAGTGCGGAAATTTCTTCGAATCGTCGGTAAGCGGTATCCCCACAGTTCCATATCCCCCTCGACCGGCCTGCTGGAGCTTGCCGCACGGACAGGCGATCCTCGTGTCCGGAGATTCGCCGATATCCGCTACGGTGCTCTTTATCGGGACAGGAAGCTTTCCGAACGGGAACTCTCCCTGCTGGAAGACATCACCCGTGCTTTCGCCGCGTCACGGGAAATAGTCCGCGATATCGAGCGCACAAGCGGCACAAGTCATTGACTTGATTTCATTTTGCTGCTACATTTTCATTCCCGAAGTCCGACCGGAAAGGGGACCTCGATTCCCGATTGCAGTCCCTTCCCGTTGGAGAGATGACTCCCTGAGTTTGCCCGGAGTGATGGGTTGACACAGATCCCAAACGAGTAAAGAAGGTGTGATTTGAGT
>NZ_JARKPW010000120.1:0-11465 GCF_029975095.1 Aminiphilus sp. | reverse complement strand
GGACGCGGCGGCCCCCCTCGCCGCCGCCCGGGTCCGGGCCGAGGCGGGAGCGGACATCATCGATCTGGGCGGTCCGCCGAAGGAGCCCTATCCCCGGGTGGGAGAAGCGGTGTCCCTGCTGAAGCGGGAGGGCTTTTCCGTCAGCGTCGAATCTCTGGACCCGGAGACGCTGAACGAGGCCTCCCGGGCGGGAGCGGATCTGCTCCTCTCGGTGCACGCGGGGACGCTCGACAGGATTTCCCCGGACTGTCCCGTGGTGGTGATCCCCGAGCCGGAGACGGACATGACCTCCTTCCACCGCTGTCTGGAGAGAGCCCTCGCACGGGGGCTCTCCGTCGTGGCGGACCCCGTGCTGGACCCTCTTCTCTTCGGTTTTTCCGAGTCCCTGGTGCGCTTCACGGAGGTGCGACGCCGTTATCCCGGAATGCCCCTCCTGATGGGGGTCGGAAACGTGACGGAACTGGTGGAGGCGGACAGTGTGGGGATCAACGCCCTCCTCGCGGGGATCGCCGAGGAGCTGCAGGTGGACTACCTCCTGACGGTGGAAGAGATTTCCTGGACCGCGGGCAGCGTCCGGGAGCTCGATCTCGCCCGGCGCCTCATGCACTACGCCGGAAGGAGGCGCATGCTTCCCAAGCACCTCGTGGGAAGTCTCGTGGTGGCCAAGGAGATCCCCTTCGAGGACTACACGGAGGAGGAGCTCCGGCGGATCGCCGCCAGGGTACGGGACAAGAACTTCCGCATCTTCGTCGGAGAGGGGCGGATCCATGTGTTCAACGGCGAGCGCTTCGTCTCCGGGACGGAGGCGGGAGAACTTTTTCCGGCCCTGGGCGAGGTGGATGCCGCCCACGCCTTCTATCTGGGCCGGGAGCTCGAACGGGCCGAGACGGCGCTGCGGCTGGGAAAACACTACGTCCAGGAAGAGCCGCTCCGTTTCGGCTATCGGAATGACCGCCATGATCCTTGAGGTCCTGCTCTCCACCCTGGACGAGGACGGATCCCCCCGCATCGTTCCTGCGGGAATCCACTGGGGAGAGACGCACCTGGAACTCCTCGCCTATCGGACGAGCCGGACCTGCGGCAATCTCCTCAAAGGGCGGGGCGCCGTGGCGAACCTCTGCGACGACGCGCTCCTCTTTGTCCGCTGCGCCCTCGACGAAGCGGCGAAGAAGAAACAACCCTGTCTCCCCTCCGGCAGGGTTCCCGGTGCCATTCTCGAACGGGCCTGCTCCTACCGGGAGCTGCGACTCCTCGCCGCCCTCGGCGAGGGAGAAAGGATCCGCTTTTCCTGCGAGATCGTCGGAACGGGGACGATTCGGGAGTTTCTCGGGTTCAACCGAGCGGCGGGGGCACTTCTTGAGCTGGCGGTGGCGGCCACACGCAGGGCCTGGCTTCCCGAGGAGGCGTGGAAACCTCTGTGGAACCAGGCATGCCGCTGCGTGGAGCGCACCGGGGGGCCTCGGGAGCTGGAGGCGCTTTCGGTCCTCCAGGACTGTTTCTTCGGGGAGGAGGAAAAGGTGTGAAGGTTCGCGTCGAAACGGGATCGAGACTCCATCTGGGGTTTCTGGATCTCGGAGGAGGGGTGGGGCGCCGCTACGGAAGCCTCGGTATCTCCCTGAACCGTCCCGGGGTGCTCCTTGAGGCGGAGGCGGCTTCCGCCTGGTTCTACCAGGGGCCTGAAGCCTTCCGAGAACGGGTGGAGGAGGCTGCCGGAGCGGTGTCGCTCCTCGCGGGGAGAGCGGAGGGGCTCCCACCGATCCGGCTCTGCCTTCGCAAGGCCATTCCGCCCCACGTGGGGCTCGGTTCGGGAACGCAGGTCTCCCTCGCGGCGGGAACGGCCGTGGCGGAGCTTTTGGGCGTCCGGACGGAACCCCGGCGACTGGCTGCCCTGCTCCGGCGGGGACGCCGCTCCGGAATCGGCGTGGAGGCCTTCGCCGGAGGAGGGTTTCTCCTCGACGGTGGGATCCGGGAGAACGGCGGCACACCGCCGCTGCTCCTCCGGAGGATTCTTCCGGCGTCGTGGCGTTTCCTCGTGGTGCTTCCCGAGACGGCGCCGGGCATCTCCGGAGCGGCGGAGGAACAGGCTTTGGCCACGCTCCCTCCCGTAGACCCCGCGGTGACGGGGGAACTCTGTCGCCTCGTTCTTCTGGGCCTCCTGCCCTCCCTGGTGGAGGAGGACGGCGTCGCCTTCGGGCGGGCACTGACGCAGATCCAGCACCTCGTGGGTTCCTGCTTCCTCGCCGCCCAGGGGGGCATCTACTCCTCCCCGCTTTCGGAGCACCTGGTGACCCTTCTCCTGGAGATGGGAGCGCTGGGAGCGGGACAGAGTTCCTGGGGGCCCGCGGTGTTCGGCTTCTTCGACGATCCCCTGATGGCGGAACAGGTGCGGAAGCGCCTCCTCGGATCCAGGGAGCTCGCGGGAGGAGCGATTTTTGCGGCGGGGGGTGCGCGGGAGGGTGCCTGTATCCATTGCCGAAGGGACGCGGAAGAGGAGGAACGGTCGTGCGGTTCGCCGGAGTAGAGATCGAGGATACCTACGCGGAAGCCTTCAAGATGTGGGGGGCCCGTCTGCTTGTCACCGGAAGTTCCTCCGAGTGGGCACGGACCGCCGCCGAGGCCGCGGCGGGTTTTGCCCACTCGGTGATCGGCTGCGGCTGCGAGGCCGGGGTGGAACGGTTTCTTTCTCCCGAAGAGACGCCCGACGGCAGGCCCGGTGCGACGGTGCTCCTCTTCGCCTCGTCCCGGAAGGACCTGGAGAAGCAGTTGCTCCTCCGGGTGGGACAGGCGGTCATGACCTGCCCCACCAGTGCCTGCTACAACGCTCTCGCCGGAGAGGAGGAACTCTCCGTGGGAGGAAAGCTCCGCTACTTCGGCGACGGCCTGCAGGGAAGCAAGGTTCTGGAGGGCTCTCGTTTCTGGCGGATTCCCGTCATGGACGGAGAATTTTTCGTGGAGGACCGCTTCGGCATCCGGCGGAGCATCGGAGGCGGCAATTTCCTCATCCTCGGCGCGGATGCCCGGGCGGCCCTTGAGGCCGCCGAGGCCGCCGTCCGGGTCATGCGGCGCGTCCCCGGGATCATTCTTCCCTTTCCCGGGGGGATCGTCCGGAGCGGCAGCAAGGTGGGATCCCGCTACAAGTTCCTCTCCGCCTCCACGAACACCGCCTACTGTCCTTCCCTGCGCCCTCTCGTGGAATCGGCGTTGCCCGAGGGAACGAACTGTGTCTACGAAATCGTCGCGGACGGCCTGGAGGAAGACTCCCTTCGACGGGCCCTCCGGGACGGCGTGAAGGCCGCCTGCCGCGAAGGGGTCTGCCGCATTTCCGCGGGGAATTACGGGGGGAAGCTCGGGCAGTACGTCTTCGCTCTTCGGGATCTCTTGGGAGGTGACGCGCTGTGAAGGTGCTGCGGCCCCGGTGCGCCTTCGATGTTCCTGTGGAAGCGGAATGTCTCGTTCCGGAGCGGCTGGCGGAGATGACGACGGAAGCACTCCTCCGGCTGCCTCTGGCGTACGGACGGTTTTCCGTTCCTCTCGGAGAGCTTTTCGAAGTGGAGGCGGACGGCGCGGCGGATGCCGCGCTGCTGCTGGAGGGGGATTTCTCCCGGGTCAAGCGCATCGGGGAGAACATGGCCGGAGGCTCTCTTGAAATCCGTGGAAACGCGGGCATGCACCTGGGAGCGGGCATGTCCGGCGGGACGATCCGCGTTCTCGGCGACGTCGATGCCTGGGCAGGTGCTATGATGTCCGGAGGGTGCATCGAGATCACCGGCAATGCCGGCCCCTCCCTCGCGGGGGCCTACCCCGGGGAGACGCGGGGGATGCGGGGCGGCATGGTCCTTGTCCGGGGGGATACGGGGCTCCGCGCAGGCGAACGACTCCGCCGCGGCCTTGTCGTGGTGGGAGGTTGCACCGGCGATTTTCCGGGGCTCGGCATGCTCGCAGGGACACTTGTGGCCTTCGGCACGCTGGGCATCCGGGCCGGAGCGGGCTCGAGACGAGGCACCCTCGTGGCGCTGGGCGGTGCCCGAGGAGAGATGCTTCCCACCTACCGGGAGGCCTGTGTCTATCGGCCCGTCTTTCTGGACTGCCTTCTGCGTTTTCTGGAGCGGGAGGGGTTTTCCGTCACTGCGGAGCACCGGAGCGGCCGCTTTCGGCGCTGGGTGGGCGACGCGAACGAGTTGGGAAAGGGGGAGATTTTTGTCCATGAAAAAGACCTGCAATGAACGGAGCGTCGAAGTGGTCCGTCAGCTCGTGGAGGAAGCGGATGTCCTCGGCGTGGCGGTGCACCGCCTCGGAAACGGAACCCTGTGGATTGACTGCGGCATCGAGGTGGAAGGGTCCCTGGAGGCGGGGAGACTCTACGCGCTCGCCTGCCTCGGGGGCATGGCGGACCTTCGGTTCGACACGTTCGACCTGGACGGAATCGCCTGGCCCTCCCTCTCCGTTTCCGTGTCCCGCCCTCTGCTGGCCTGCGTGGGATGCCAGTACGCGGGGTGGAACATCGAGGTGAAGGGGGCATCGGGGACGTACCGGGCCATGGGATCGGGTCCGGGCAGAATGCGCGGTTCCCGGGAGCCGCTGCTGGATCGGTTCGACCTGAGGGAACGGACGGACGACGCGGTTCTCGCTCTGGAAACACGAACGCCCCCGGACGAGGAGACGGCCACGGCCATCGCCTTTTCCTGCGCGGTCTCGCCGGGAAAACTCGTGCTCCTCACGGCGCCCACGGCGAGCCTCGTGGGCTCGGTACAGATCGCCTCCCGGGTGGTGGAGACGGGAATCCACAAGATGATCGAGGTGGACTTTCCCGTGGAGACGCTTTTCGCGGCGACGGGAAGCTGTCCTCTTCCTCCTCTTTGCGCGGACGATACCGAGGCCATGGGACGCACCAACGACGCGGTCCTCTACGGCGGCTCCGCCTGGTACGCCTTGCGTTCCGGAGAGGATTTGTCCGTTCCGGCGGAACGACTTGCCTCGTCGAGTTCCCCCGACTTCGGTCTTCCCTTCCGGAAGATCGTCGAGCGCTACGAGGGGGATTTCTACAAGATGGATCCTCTGCTCTTCAGCCCCGCGGAGGTGGCGGTGAACGACCTGGCGACGGGAAGGACCTATTGCGCGGGACAGATTCGTGCGGATCTGCTCCGGAAGGAGTGGCTCGGGTCGTGAGAGCGGCCCTCGTGGGCAACCCCGAGGGATGGCACGCAACCCAACTGGCGGCGGCGCTGGAGAGACGGGGCGTTTCGGTGAGCCGCTTTCCCGCCACGCGTCTTTTCGGTTCCATCGGCGCCTCTCCGGGCGCGTCCTCTCTCGGGACATCCCTTGCGGACCAGGATCTCGTCCTGGTCCGGGCGATTCCGTCGGGCTCCCTGGAACAGGTGATCTTCAGGCTCGACGTACTGCACCTCCTCCGGCGCAGAGGCGTCCGGGTGGTCAACTCCCCGGAGGCGCTGGAGCGCTCGGTGGACAAGTTCGCCACCAGCGCTCTGCTGGAGGAGGCGGGGATCCCCACACCCCGCACGGAGGTGACGGAGACTCTCGACGAGGCGCTGGCGTGCTTCCGCAGGCTCGGCGGGGACGTGGTGGTGAAGCCCCTTTTCGGCTCCGAGGGGAAGGGGATTGTCCGCCTTCGTGATCCCGAAACGGCGTGGATGACCTTCCGCGCCCTGGATCTGGGGCGCTCCGTGTTCTACCTTCAGGAATTCGTGCCCCATGGCAACGAGGATTTCCGTCTCTTCGTCGTGGGAGAAGAGGTGGCGGGCGCCATGGTCCGCCGCGGAGAGGACTGGCGCAGCAATCTCGCCCGGGGGGGCAGGGGGGAGCGCTTCGTTCCCGACGAGCATCTCCGGTCCCTGGCGGTGCGGGCTGCCCGCGCCGTGGGTGCCTTCTACGCCGGAGTGGACATTCTTCCCGGCCCCGACGGTCCCCTGGTGGGAGAGGTGAACGGCATTCCGGGATGGAAGGGGCTCGAATCCGCCCTGGGGGTGTGCATGGCGGAGCTGCTGGTGGAGCGTCTTCTCGGCGCTTCCTTCTCCGGGGACGTGTCATGAAGGACGGGCGGACCCGGAGGGAGGTAGTCCGCCACGTGGAGCTTGCCTGTCTTCTGGAGGTGGGGGCGCCCAAACCGGGCAACGTGAACCGCTTCGCCGATTTTCACGACGCCGCCCTGGAGGATTTCCTCGTGAGCGCCGTCGCCGTGGGCGAGACCTTCCGGCGGACCCGGCGCTGGTCCGTGGGGACGCTGGTGCTTCGCGGCGTCGCCGCCACTCGGCGCCTCACGGGGACCAACACGAATCTGGGCATGCTTCTCCTGCTGGTCCCTCTCGCCATGGGGGCCCTCGTCGCTCCCCGAGGAACCCTGCGACAGGGCGTCCGGGAGGTGCTGCGCGGAACGAGCGCGGAGGATGCCCGGCAGGTCTACGAGGCCATTCGTCTCGCCTCTCCGGGAGGACTCGGCAGCGCTCCCACCCACGACGTGACGGATAAGACAGCAGACCCTCCCTTGTTGTCGGAGGCCATGGAAGCCGCCGCGGAAAGGGATTCCGTGGCCCGGGAGTACTCCCGGGATTTCGAGTGCACCTTCGGTCTCGTCCTGCCCGCGCTGCGCGGACACCTCGCCGCCGGAGCGGACCTGAGCGACGCGGTGGTGCGCACCTTTCTTCAGGTGCTCGCGGTGGTTCCCGACACGCTCATCGCCCGAAAGGCCGGAGACGAAGAAGCGCGGCGCATCTCCCGTCTGGCGGCGGAGCTTTTCGCCGCCGCGCCTTCCGCCGCTGCCTCTCCGCTGGAGCGACCGTTCCTCCGGGAGTTCGATGCCCTTCTCCGTTCCGGAGGAAACCGGACGAATCCCGGGACCACGGCAGATTTGGTCGCGGCGGGACTCTTTTGCCTTCTCTCGGAGAACCCCGGCGGCCGGGACGAAACGGTACTGCGCTTCCGCAGAAGCGCCGCCGGAGAAAAGTTTCGGAGAAGAGGGAAGCTCTGAAAAAAGGCTCCGCCGCTTGCGGAAAACGCGGATGCGGCCTGCGGTCGAGAGAGGGCGCGATCGGCCCTTCTCGGGCTCTCGGGCGGTGTCCCCGGAAGAAGCGGCGGAGAGATCTCACGCGCCGGTGATGATCTGCAGGATCACCTCGTCCGTGTCCTTCATGCCGGTGGTGCTGATGCGCCCGAGATGGCGGATGCTCTCCTCCGCGCTGGAGACGACGATGCCGTTCTTGCCGCTCATGGCTACCCCCTTTACGGCCAAAAGCGCCGCGAGAAGGGCTTCGCCCGCGGAGGTGGCGATCTTCAGCGCACAGTCGTGCTTGGCCCCGTCGCAGAGCAGTCCCGCGAGATTGCCGAGCATCATGTTGATCGCCGCGGCGATGGCGTCGTCGTCGCCGCCGAGCATCCAGGTCATTCCCGCGGCGGCTCCCGTTCCGGCGGCCACGGCGCAGCCGCAGACCGGTGAGAGCCGTCCCGTGAAGCTCTTGATGTAGAGTGTCACCAGGTGACTGAAGGCCAATCCTCTCACGAGAACCTCTTCGCCGAGCTCCCGGGCGTCCGCCAGGACCTTCAGAGGAACGATTGCGGTGATGCCGTGGTTGCCGCTTCCCGCGCTGCTCATCACCGGAAGGGGAACGCCTCCCATGCGGGCGTCCGTGGCGGCGGCGGCGACCATGCGGACCTTGCAGAGCAGGCTGTCCTCGATGACCCCCTCCCGCAGCAGCTCCCGGAAGGACCTCCCGATGCCGAGTCCGGCCCCGAGGCGAAGCCCCTCCTCGGCCATGGCCATGTTCATGGTCACGCCCTCCAGCAGAAACCGCAGCTCCTCCGGAGGAATCTCCCCGATCTCCCGGCGGAGTTCCGCCAGGGAAAGGCACGTCACGTCGAAGTCGTCTCCGGAAACGCCGGAAGCGCCGCTTTCCGTGCACCGAGCCGCCGCGAAGACGATCTCGTCGTTGTGAGTGATGCGCACCACCTCGTCGTGCTTGTTCGCGATGACCGCCTCGACCGCGTCCGTGGCCGTCTCGACTGTGGCTGACACGTACACGCCGGTCTTGTCCCGGTCGAAACGCACCTCCACGAGGGGAAGCAGCTCCTCCGCCCGTTCGTAGTCCTCTTTCGAGCAGTTCTTCAGCACTTCCAGGCCGAGGTCCGGATTTCCCCCCGCGAAGGCGAGGGCCGCCGCGTAGGCGTTGCCCGTCTTGTCCGTTCCGGGGATGGTGACGCTGAAACCGTTCTTGTAGATGTTCGGGCTCACGACGACGAGAATCCGCTCCGGTTTCCCCCGGACGAATTTTCGTGCGTTCGCCGTCGCCAGAGCGACAGCGATGGGCTCCGTACAGCCCACGGCGGGTTTCACCTGTCTTCGCAGTGTCTGGAGCAGTTCCTCCCTGTACATGATGGGCGTTCTCTCCTTTGGGGGCCGCCGAAAGGGAGACGGGGATCTCGCCTTTTCGATGCGGACGCGGGGAAGATCGTTTTCCGAAAAGACAGAAAAGCGGCGCTGCTTCCGGAATCCAGAAGCAACAGTACCACATCTCGAAAGCCCTCTTCAAGGGAAAGGACATTTCCGTGGGGCCGCCCCCGTGGCGCGAAACCCACGAGGCGCGGCCGGAGTCCAGCCCCTACCTCAACATGGACCTGTTGATCGCACACACAAAGGCGCTCCTGGAAAAGTGCGGCTCATCGCCGCAGACGGCCGCCGAACACCATGAAAACCTTTTTGCGCAGGCTTGACGCACACAACTTTTGCACACAGGCGTGATCACGCCGCTGCGTTCTCCCGGGCGGTTTCTTCGGGGTGTGGGGGAATGTTCCTACGAAAGGCACAAAAGAGTACCGGAAACTCCTCCGGGAAAGAGGGGTGTCCGGTACCCGTCGCCCGGCAGTCCGAGGAAAAACGAGCGCGTTCAGGCTCTTTCCGAGGCGGCGAAGGCCGAAAGGGCTCTCTCCACCACCGTCGTCGCCGTTTCCAGATCGTCCAGATTGAGCCGTTCCTGGTCCGTGTGGTCCAGTTTGCTGTCTCCGGGGCCGTAGGCCACCAGAGGGCATCCCCAGGCGGCGGCGAGATTGAAGTCCGCCGTGCCCCCCTTGGCCAAAAGCCGCGGAGCGGTGCCGAGCACGGAGCGCACCGCCGTGCGAAAGGCGAGCACGGCGGGGTCGTTCTTCGGGCGTTCCGCCGCGGCCACGGAGTCCACCACCTCCAGCTCCACCTGCTGCAGCGTCGCGAGAATCTCCAGGTTTCGGAGCCATTCCTCCGGGTCCGCTCCGAGGGGAAGGCGCAGGTCCAGCTCCACCAGAGCATGCCGCGCCCCCTCCTCCCGTCCTTCCATAAAGGCCACCGCGCCGGAGGTGCGGGCCGCGAGAGGGGCCGTTTTGTCGTCCCGGAGTTCCACCTCGTCCAGAACGGCTGCGGCGGCCCGGAGGCAGGCCGTCAGAGGCCCGGCGGAGCCGCTCCGGTGCGCGCCTCCGTCCCGGGCGGAAAGGCGCAGGAGGAGCCGTCCCCGGTAGGCGAGGGTGACGCCGTCCGTTCCTGAGGGCTCGCCGATGACACATCCGCACGGGGTGTGTCGGGGGAGGCGGTGGCGCATGCCCCGGGAATCCCGCTCCTCCCCCACGGCGCCCACGAAGGTGAGGCGCCATCCCTCGGGGAGGCGCGCACGCCCGCCTCCCACGACGAGGGCGCAGAGAGGTCCCTTTGCGTCCACGGTGCCGCGCCCCCAGAGAATCCGACCGTCCCGGCGCAGTGGAGGTCCTCCGGGAACGGTGTCCACGTGTCCCACCAGAAGAAGTTCCCGCTCCCCCCGCCCTCTCGTGGCCACCACGTTTCCCACCTCGTCCAGAAAGGGATCCTGCCATCCGAGGGAGGAAAGGGCGTCCCGGAGATGGCGGCAGGCTCGCTCCTCCTGCCCCGAGACGCTGGGGATGCTCGCCAGTTCTTCGAGGAGCCGTTCCGCCGCGGACATATCACACCGTCTCCAATGCGTCCGCGAGAGCGGCCACGGCGCGTCGAACGCTCTCCTCCGAGGCGGAAAGCGGCGGCAGAAAGCGCACCGCCTTGGGTCCCGAGGAAAGGGCGAGGACGCCCCGTTCCTGCAGGGCCGTCACGAGGGGGGCCGAAGGCTCGTCGAGAGACACCCCCACCAGAAGCCCCAGGCCGAGTACGCCGGTGATCCGGGGCGAAGAAATCGCCCCGAGGGCGTCGCGAAAGATCTTTCCCAGGGTCTCCGCCCGCTCGGGCAGACCTTCCTGGAGGAGGCCGAAGGCGGCGTGCCCCACGGCGCAGACCAGCGGGTTGCCTCCGTAGGTGGAGCCGTGTCCTCCCGGAGGAAAAGAGCCGAGCCGCCGACGCCACAGAAGAGCCCCTGCGGGAAGTCCTCCCGCGAGCCCCTTGGCGAGACAGACCAGATCGGGGTCGAGCCCCGTCCGGAAAGAGGCGAGGAGCGCGCCGCAGCGCCCCCATCCAGTCTGGATCTCGTCGGCCACGAGGAGCGCCCCCCACCGGCGGCATGCCTCGGTGACGGCCTTGCCCACCTCGGCGGAGAGGGTGGCCATGCCCCCCTCTCCCTGGGCGGGCTCCACGAAGACCGCCGCCACCTGCTCGTCCACGGCGTCCGGAAGATCCTCCGGCTCCAGATGCTCCACGGAAAGGAGCAGATCCTTCCAAGGGGCGCGGTAGCGTGGATTGAAGGTGAGCCCCAGCGCTCCCAAGGTACGGCCGTGAAAAGCCCGGCGGAGAGCGAGAATCCGCCGCCGCCCGGGATGGACCACCCGGAGGAGCTTGAGCGCCGCCTCCACCGCCTCGGTGCCGCTGTTGCAGAGAAAGGCCCGGCTCTCCGGAAGGAGCGACTCCAGATCCGCGAGGAAACGCTCCCGAAAGGGCGAGGCGAGCCCCGCGCCGATGGTCCAGGGGAAGGCCGCGGCCTCCTCCAGCGCGAGGCGGAGGCGGGGATGGGCATGCCCGAAGAGGGCCGCGCCGTGCCCGGCGAGAAAATCCACGTACTCCCTTCCCGTCGCGTCCGTCACCCGGTCTCCCGAGCCGGACAGGATGGTCAGCCCGCGAGAACCGTAGAGGGAGTGCTCCATAGATGCGTTCCCCTTCCTGAAAGGGCCGATTCCAGAGGACGCCGCACGCGACTGTCCCCGAGGATGACTTTCGGTACGCCTGACTCCAACGCTTCCCGACAGGCCCGGAGCTTGCGTTTCATGTTTCCCTGCGCCGCCTTCTCCAGGGAGTCCCAGCTCTCGAGGCTTCCCGAGGGGATGAGCGTCGCGGCGTTTCTCGGGTCCGCCAGAAGCCCCGGCACGTTGGAGAGAATGAGCAACACCTCCGCGCCCAAAGCTCCCGCGAAGGCCGCGGCGAGACGATCTCCGTCCACGTTGAGGTTTTTTCCGCTCTCCCGGTCCCGGGCGAGGGGTGGAAGAACGGGAAGCATTCCCTTCCGCCATGCCTCCTCAAGGAGCGTCGTCTCCACCCGTGTCAC